>JBAWHI010000448.1:0-5343 GCA_049593675.1 Nocardioides sp. | reverse complement strand
CCCGTACGCCGTGCGCGGCGTGGTGGCCCGCGGCGACCAGCGCGGCCGCGACCTCGGCTTCCCGACGGCCAACGTGCCCGCTGACGCGATGACTGCGGTGCCGCCCGACGGGGTCTACGCCGGCTGGCTGCGGCGGCTCGACACGGGCGAGACCTACCCCGCCGCGATCAGCGTGGGCACCAACCCGACCTTCGACGGCGTGCGGGAGCGCCGGGTCGAGAGCTACGTGCTCGACCGCACCGACCTCGAGCTGTACGGCGTCGAGGTGGAGGTCAACTTCGTGGAGCGTCTGCGCGGCATGGTCGCGTTCGACTCGGTCGATGCGCTGATCGCGCAGATGACCGACGACGTCGATCGGTCGCGCGAGCTGCTGACGTGAGCGGCGAGCTGGCCGCGACCGAGTCCTGGTTCCAGCGGCACGGCCTGCCCTACTTCGTGCCCGCCGAGCGGGCCGCCGTCCGGGCGGCGCTGCGCCCCGGCCGCACCCTGCCCCTGCTGGTCGGCGTCCTGCTGGTGGCCGTGGCGGCCGGGATCGGGCTCGCGTGGTTCGCCGACGAGATCACGGCCGGTCCGGCACTGCTGCTCGCCATCGTGCTCGGGGCGGCGCTCTGGTACGCCCTCACGGCGCTGCGGTTCCGGCCGATCCTCACCTGGAGCCTGGGACGCACCACCGGCTCGCTCGCGCGACTGCTGCCCAACATGTCCCGGGCGCTGCCGTTGTTGCTGGTGTTCGTGACGTTCTTGTTCATCAACGCGGAGGTGTGGCAGATGACGGCCTACCTCACCCCGGCGCTGCTGTGGCTGACCGTGCTGCTCTTCACCGGCATCGGGGTCGCGTTCCTGCTGGTGCGGCTCCCGGAGGAGGTCGACCGGGCCGACGACCACGTCGACGACGCCTTCCTCGTCCGTGCCTGCGCCGGGACCCCGCTCGAGGAGAGCTGCGCCGAGCTGATCGCCGAGGACGGGGTCGATCCCGCGTCCTACGCCACGGTCTCAGGCTTCGAGCGCTGGAACCTGATCCTGGCGCTGATGATCGTCCAGGCGGTCCAGGTGCTGCTGCTCGCGGTGAGCGTGTTCGTCTTCTTCCTCGTCTTCGGCTCCCTGGTGATGGAGGAGAGCGTGCAGCTGTCGTGGACCGGGCTGGAGTCGCTGCACAGCGTGCCGGGCCTGCCCACCGTCTCCCTCGAGCTCCTCCAGGTGTCGATCTTCCTGGCCGGCTTCTCGGGGCTCTACCTCACCGTGTCGACGGTGACCGACGAGACCTACCGCGACCAGTTCTTCTCCGGGGTGACCCGCGAGCTCGAGCGGGCCGTCGGCATGCGCGCCGTCTACCTCGCCCTACGAGCCCGCGAGTCGTCGCGGCACCAGGACTAGACCGCGTCGAGGTCCTTCTCGACCATGGCCGCGACGTGCTCGAGCGCGGCCGGGTCCTCGCTGGAGACCTCGACCTGGTCGCCGTTGCCGGCTCCGAGGGTCATGATCATCAGCGACGAGCCGGCATCGACCGGCTCCTGGCCGACCAGGCCGATCAGCACATCGGCGTCGAGCTCCTCGACGGCCTCGGCGATGAGCTGGGCGGGGCGGGCGTGCAGTCCGACGGCGGAGCCGACGGTGACGGTCTTGCTGGGCATGGGTTTCCTTCCGGTGGTGGGGATCAAGCGGTGACGAGCTCGCCGTCGGCGAGCTCACCGGCCGGCGTGCGGCCGATGGACTTGAGGATGATCACGGCGACCGCCCCGACGAGGACGCCGGCGATCAGGGCGACCACGTAGCCGAGGATGCCGTCGACGGCGAACAGCACGAAGATGCCGCCGTGCGGTGCTCGCACGGACACCTCGAGCGCCATCGAGAGCCCGCCCGTGACGGCGGAGCCGAGCATGATGGCGGGAATGACGCGCAGCGGGTCGGCCGCGGCGAACGGGATCGCACCCTCGGTGATGAAAGAGGCGCCGAGCAGCCAGCCGGCCTTGCCGTTCTCCCGCTCGGGCTCGCTGAAGAGCCGGGGACGCAGGACGGTCGCCAGCGCCAGAGCGATCGGCGGCACCATGCCGGCCAACATCACAGCGGCCATGATCTGCAGCTCGGGTGCGTTCGTCGCGGTGCCGGCGGCGGCCAGGCCGGTGGTGGCGAAGGCGTAGGCCACCTTGTTGAGCGGGCCACCCATGTCGAAGGCCATCATCAGTCCCAGGAGGACCCCGAGGATGACCGCGGACCCGCCCTGCATCGAACTGAGCGCCGCGTTGAGCTCGTCCATCACCCAGCCGAGAGGGCGGGCGAGGACGGCGACCATCAGCCAACCGGCGAGCAGAGTGGTAACCAGCGGGATGAGGAGAACCGGCATCAGCCCGCGCGCCCAGGAGGCCACCTTCCAACGGGAGACCCACAGCGCCAGGGCGCCGGCGAGCACGCCGCCGACGATGCCGCCCAGGAAGCCGCTCTGCGGCAGGCCGAACCCTCCGAGGTCGACGGCGATCGCGCCCATGACGAAGCCGGGCGCGATGCCCGGGCGGTCGGCGATCGCATAGGCGATATAGCCGGCCAGGGCGGGCACCAGGAACTTGAAGGCGGTCGCACCGAGCACGAACAGGACCGCACCGATGTAGGCCATCACTCCGCTGTCGAAGAGCGCGTGGGTGAGACCGAGTGCGTCGAGGTCGGGCAGGTTCCACAGGGAGTTGTCGGTGACGATCTCGCCTGCCGGTCCGGTGATCTCGTAGCCACCGAACAGGAAGCTCAAGGCGATCAGCAGACCGCCGGCCGCGACGAAGGGGATCATGTAAGACACACCCGTCATCAGCACGCGGCGGGAGCGACCTCCCCAACTCTCCCCGGACCCGCTGCTCGGAGCCGCATCGTCAGCGCCGGCCCCGGACCCCTCGACGCGCGGCGCGTCCGGGTCGTCGGCGTAGCGCAGTGCCTCGGCGATCATCTCGTCGGCCTCGTCGAAGGGCCGCTTCACGCCGGAGGAGACCAGCGGCTTCCCAGCGAACCGCGCTCGATCGCGCACCCCGACGTCGACGGCGAAGATGACGGCGTCGGCCGCGGCGATGGTGCTGGCGGCCAGTGGAGTGGAGCCGGCCGAGCCCTGCGTCTCGACCTCGAGTTCGACGCCGGCGCGCACGGCCGCGGCCTCGAGCGCCTCGGCCGCCATGTAGGTGTGTGCGATGCCGGTCGGGCAGGCCGTGACCGCGACCAGGCTCCGCTTCGAAGTCGACGCCGCGGCCGTCTCAGGTGTGCTGGTCTCAACCGCGGAGGTCTTCGGTGCGGGCGGTGACCCGACCACCTCGGTCACCAGCGTGGCTACCTGCTCGGGAGTCGATGCAGCACGGAGGGCGTCGGTGAAGTCCGGCTTGACCAGCGCGCGGGCGAGCTTGGTGAGCAGTTGGAGATGGGTGTTGTCCCCGCCCGCGGGTGCTGCGATCAGGAAGGCCAGGTCGGCGGCACCGTCCTTGGCCCCGAAGTCGACGGTGGGGGACAGCCTGGCGAAGGCGAGGACCGGCTCGTCGACCCCGGCCGTCCGGCAGTGCGGGATGGCGATCCCGCCGGGCAGGCCGGTGCCGGACTTCGACTCGCGCTCGAAGGCGTCGACCACGAGCTGGTCCGTGTCCGCGGCCCTCCCTGCGTCGGAGACGAGTTGGGCGAGCGCCCGGATCACGTCGTGCTTGTCGGAGCCGAGGTCTGCGTCGAGACGCACGAGATCTGCGGAGATGAGATCGGACATCGTCACCCTCCCTGGGTGATGTCCAGAGCACGGACCGAGACGAGCTCGGCGCGGACCTGGTGTGGTTGCGGAATGGTCGTGCCGGGGAGCCCGGCGGCCGCGCTGCCGTAGGCCACGGCAGTCGCGAGTCGGTGGGTGGCGTCGCGCCCCTCGAGGTCGCCGAGGAGGTAGCCGAAGAGGCTGGAGTCGCCGGCGCCGACGGTGCTGATGACGGTGGTCGGCGGGGGCGTGGCGCACCAGGAGCCTGCGGCGGTGACGAGCACGGCGCCGCGCGAGCCGAGGGTGGCCAGCACCGCCTCGACGCCGGCCTCGACGAGCTCCCGGGCCGCGTGGGCGGCGGCGAGCGGGTCGGACTCGAGCCGCTCGGGGTCGGCCCCGGTGAACGACGCGAGCTCCTCGGCGTTGGGCTTCATCAGGTGGGGCGCGTCTGCTGGGAGTCCGTCGATCAGCGCCCGGAGCGGCGCGTCGCTGGTGTCGACCGCGACCCGTGCGCCCCGCTCGCGCAGCAGGACCACCAGCTCGGCGTACCAGCTCGGCGGGGTGCCGGGCGGCAGGGAGCCGGCCAGCACCACCCAGTCGGCGCCGGCGGCTCGGCGGCCCAGGGCGTCGCCGAGCTGGTGACGCACCTCCGAGCCGAGGTCCGGTCCGGGGCTGTTGAGCTTCGTCGTGGTGCCGTCGGGCTCGGTGACGGTGATGTTCACCCGCAGCGTGCCGTCGTGGTGCACCGGGCGGCAGTCGATGCCGGCGGACAGCAGCTCGTGGACGAACGGATCGTCCTTGGCGGCCGGGAGGATGGCGATCGTCGGCACCCCGGCCGCGACGGAGGCGCGCGAGATGTTGACGCCCTTTCCGCCTGCCTGCGAGATGACCGAGTCCGCTCGGATCACGGCGCCCCGCTCGAGCGGACCGCTCAGGTGCACGGTGCGGTCGTGGCTCGGATTGGCGGTGAGGGTGACGATCATGCGATCACGACCTCCGGGCCCGCACCCTCGAGCTCCTTGCGCTCCGTGGCCTCGATGCCGTCGTCGGTCACCAGGACGTCGACCTGCGCGAGCGTGGCGAACCGGACCGCGGCCTCGGCCCCGATCTTGCTGGAGTCGGCCAGGCAGACGACTCGGCGTGCGACGCCGATCATCCCCCGCTTCACCGCGGCCTCGTCGTGATCGGGTGTCGAGAGCCCGTGGTCGACGGTGAGGCCGTTGGTGCCGATGAACGCGACGTCGACGCGGAGCCGGTTGAGGCCGGAGATCGTGTCGGCGCCCACCGCCGCCTGGGTGGTCGTGCGCACCCGGCCGGGCAGGAGGTGCAGGTCGATCTGCGGCTGACCGGCGAGTCGGGCGGCGATCGAGACCGCATGGGTCACGACCGTGAGCCGGTGGTCGCGGGGGAGCAGCCGAGCGAACCGGCTGGTGGTGGAACCGGCATCGAGGAGGACGGTCCCGCCGTCGGGCGGCAGCTGCTCGAGGGCGGCCTTGGCGATCCGATCCTTCTCTGTGGTGTTCGACTGGTCGCGCTCGCCGAGGCCGGACTCGATGACGGCGAGCGAGCCGGCCGGGACGGCGCCGCCGTGCACGCGGCGCACCAGACCGAGCCGCTCCAGGACCGAGAGGTCGCGGCGCACG
>JBAWHI010000447.1:0-1822 GCA_049593675.1 Nocardioides sp. | reverse complement strand
GTCGAGGGCGCCGGAGCAGCCGGTCACCGCCACTGCGGGGACGGCGAGCGTCAGGGACAGCGCCGAGAGAGCGGAGGCTCGCGCCACCGCCCTTCGCCCCCCGAAGGTTCCCATGTCGAGAATGGTGGCCCATCGGACCCGTCCGCGGGCGGGATTACACAATGGCGTCGTGGACCTCACTGTCGATGCGGCGCAGCAGTACCGCGAGTTCGCCCGCTACGCCCGCGAGTACTCACCGTGCTTCGAGGACTGGGCGACCCGGGTCGCCGCGGACGCCGAGGTGCTGGAGTGGCTCGCCGGACTCCCGCTCCTGAAGCAGCAGCCCAACCTCGTCTTCGCCGCTGCGCGCTGGCACGGTGTCCCCGCGCCGGGTCGCTACGACGGGTTGCGCGACGCGTTGCTCGGGGACGACGGCACCCTCGTCGCCACGATCCTGGCCCGGTCGACGCAGACCAACGAGGTCGGCCGGCTCGCGACGCTGCTGCCGGCCCTCACGCTCGCGGCCGCCGGCGAGCCGATCGCCCTGGTCGAGGCGGGCGCCAGTGCCGGGCTGAACCTCTACCCGGACCGCTACTCCTACCGGTGGGAGACGCCGGCGGGGGCGGTGCGGATCGGGCACGGACCCGAGCTCGCTGCGCAGGTGAGCGGACCGGCGCCGCTGCCCGACACCGTGCCGGGTGTCGCCTGGCGCGGCGGCATCGACCTGCACCCTCTCGACGTGACCGATGCGGACCAGATGCGCTGGCTGACCCACCTGGTCTGGCCCGAGCACGACGAGCGTCGGGCGCGGCTCGCCCGGGCGGTCCGGGTCGCTCGCGACCACCCGCCCCGGCTGGAGCGCGGCGACCTCCTCGACGGCCTTCCGGCTCTCGTCGACCGCGCCGGTCGGCACGGCCGGGTCGTGGTCTTCCACAGCGCGGTCGCGGCGTACCTCTCCGTCGCGGAGCGTGACCGGTTCCAGGCCCTGATGACCGGACTGGTCGCCGACGGCCGGTGCCACTGGATCAGCAACGAGGCGCCGGAGGTGCTGCCCGACGTCGCGGCGACCGGCTCGCTGCCGCCCGACGTCCAGGACTTCGTGCTCGCGGTGGACGGTCGGGCCGTGGCGACCGCCCATGGGCACGGACGCTGGCTGCACTGGCTGGGCTGACCTCACGTCCCGGTGCGGTCGTCCAGCCGGGCGAGGGACCCGCTGTCGTCGCGGTGGCCGACGGCCTCGTCGCCGATGACGGTCGCCCGCGCGGCAGCCTGGGCAGGACCTCAGCCGGCGCCGATGCTCTCGACCAGCCCGGACCGGGAGCGGATCCCGAGCTTGCGATAGACGTGCGAAAGGTGCCACTCGACGGCCTTGACGGTGACGACGAGCTGACCGGCGATCTCGCGGTTGGTCATCCCGTGTGCCGCCAGCCGGGCCACCTTGCGCTCCGCGGCGGTCAGCACGGCCAGGGCCTCGGCCAGGATCGGCCGGGGCGGCTCGCCCATCCGCTCCAGGAGTCGGCGGATCCGTCCCTGGAGCGGCCAGAGCAGCTCGCGACCGGCGACGTCCTCGGCGGCGCGCAGCAGCGCGAGCGCCTCGTGGGCGTCCTCGCTGCGCCCCGAGAGCAGCAGGAGCCCGGCCAGGTCGGTGTCGATCTGGGCCGCCAGGCGAGCGGCCGGGGTGACGAACAGCGCGGCGCGGGCCTCCCGGAGCGTGCGGACCCCGTCGATGTGCATGTCGACGGTCGCCACCGTGCGCAGCCCCAGCGCGACGGCGTACGGCGAGCGAGCCGCTCGCGCCCGGGAGAGGTGTTCGCGGGCCAGGGCGACGGCCTCGGGCCGGTGG
>JBAWHI010000446.1:0-5772 GCA_049593675.1 Nocardioides sp. | reverse complement strand
CGCAGTTCCTTCGCTCTCGCTGCCTGAGCAGTGATCGAAGCGTCAGACCGGGCATCCGTCTCCGTCCCGGACCCTGGCGTCATCTAGGAGACTTGCTGCTCACTCCGCGTCACGGAGGGTGAGCGGGACTTTTCCGTGGCTGAGCCTGTCGGGGACGTGTCCGTGCGAGCCCCGGGGCCGAGAAAAGCGACAGCACGGACTGCACCCGGAGAAGACCTGGATCGACGCTCGAGGACCGGGGTTCGATTCCCCGCAGCTCCACGCACATGCTTCGACCTCTTCGCCGCTGAGCGAGGACTCGTCGCAGCATCGCCGGTCACCGTGGCGCACGCCGCGGAGCCCAGCCCTCTTGAACGACAGCCGTCGCGACATCAGTCGGGGCGGCTGCCGTGCATCTCGCCGACCTCAGGGCACAGTGACCCGCGTGAGATCTCGATCGAGCCGGCGAGCAGCAGGCGCGTTGGTGGCAGCGGCGATGACGCTCGTGCTCGGCGCGTGGCCAGGTCAGGCGGTCGTCGACGCAGATGCGGACGCCCGCGACGGCATCCCCCTCGCGGAGCGGCACCTCCCGACGGTCGTGAACGCACCGGGGACGTGGTCGACGGTGCAGACCGTCCGCTGGCCGGTCGCTGCTCTGGGGGTCTCGACCCGGACCGAGCCGGTCGGGATCTTCGGAGAGTCGGAGTCGCTCGGAGTCTTCGCAGTCTCCGCGGTCGATGGCAGCGCCTCCTGGATCCGGCTCCCGGGTCTCTCGCGCCAGGGACCGGGCCCCGCGGGTGACGTCAACGTGTCACCCGACGGCGAGTGGATCGGGTGGGCCCGGCTGCAGCAGTCCAGAGGGAGCGCATTCGCGGGGCGCGTGGCCGGCTGGTCGGTGATGAACACCACCACCGGTCAGGTCCGACGGCTCGACGTCCGGGGCTTCCCCTGGGTCCGCGCGACGATGTCGGACCTTGCGTTCTCCGGAGACTCTCGCTACCTGCTGACCAGCTACGAGACCCCGGACCAACGGAAGGCCTCGAGGTCTCGTGGGCACCAGCTCGTCGCGTGGGACGTCGAGGACGCCACCCCGACCGTGCTCGAGGAGCCCGGACCGTACTGGTTGCCGAGCCTGGGCTCGGCGCCCACCGGGGTCGCCTGGGCACGAGGACGAGAGGTCTTCCGCGTCGACCCGGGCGCTGGTGAACGCACCACGGTGACGCTCCCGCAGCACGTCATCACCGCATCGTGGGGCCCCGACG
The DNA here is from genome assembly GCA_049593675.1 of Nocardioides sp. Classification (GTDB taxonomy): domain Bacteria; phylum Actinomycetota; class Actinomycetes; order Propionibacteriales; family Nocardioidaceae; genus Nocardioides. The sequence goes on along the minus strand of JBAWHI010000446.1, from coordinate 4,531 downwards.
ACGCCAGCTTCGCCTACATCGGGCGTCCGTCGGTGAAGTCGAAGGCGCCGTGGCGTCTCTACGCCGGACGCACCGTCGCCGAGGCCCGAGACCGTCAGGTGGACCTGCCAGCCGACATCGACGTCGGCCAGCTGCTGGGCTGGCGCGACCCCACCCACGTCGTGGTCGGCCACTACCGAAGCTCGGTGCACGTCGTCGACGTGGTCACCGGTGAGGTGGAGACCATCGACCTGAGGGGCTACGGCGAGCAGCTGAACGCGCCCTACCTGGCCAGCGCCCTGTGGCAGCAACCGCTCGTCGCCCCCGTGGCCCCGGAGGGGACGACGGACCCGCGAAGGCCGTGGCGGTGGTTCAGTCTCGCCCTGCTCGTGCTGCTCGCCGGCGTCATCCTGGCCCTCTGGCGGCGGAGCCGCCCGGCGGACCGGTCCGACCCGGCTCCCGCGGACCGATCGTCGGACCCTGCGTACGTCGACACGACCCCACCGCTGCCGTCGTTGCGACCGCTGGCCACGGTGGCCACGGGCCTGATCCTCGTGGTGCTCGACTTCCGTGTCCAAGGTGTCGACCTCATCCCTGACCCGGTGGGCTGGGTGATGGCAGCGTTGGCGCTGACGGCACTTCGGACGATCCATCGGGGCTTCTCCGTGGCCGGTGTGGCGGCATGGCTGGCCGTGCTCCCCTCCGTTCCTGAGTGGTTCGGCGCGGAGAGCGCGCCGATCGCCGCCTCGACCGCTCTGGCAATGCTCGTGACCCAGTTCGCAACCTGTACGGCGGTCATGGCCGTGAGCCCTCCCCGGGCGGCGTCGGCCTCTGCGGTCCGCTGGCTGACGCTCGGACTCGGCTGCGCCCTGCTGCTGACGGCCGCCGCAGCCACGGTCGAGCCGAGCATGGAAGTCATCGCGGTCGTGATGGTCCTCGCCCTCCTCGCCGTGACGGTCTGGTTCCTCGTGCTGCTGTACGGGGCCGCGAAGGACGTCACGCCGTACGCCGGCGCCCGCCCGCCCGCCTAGCCACCTCCGCGGCGACCACCCCCTGGGTAGCGTCGAGAAGGGGCGCCGGACGGTGTCCACCACCCGACTCGAGGAGCGCTGACGTGTCGAAGATCTTGTGCGTCCTGACCGGTTCCGACCACTGGACCCTCACCGACGGGACCAAGCACCCGACCGGGTTCTGGGCCGAGGAGCTGCTGTCCCCGCTGCAGGTGTTCGCCGAGGCGGGCATCGAGGTCGACCTCGCCAGCCCCGAGGGCAGGACGCCCGTCGTCGACGAGGGCAGCCTGGCCCCGGAGACCATCGGCGAGGAGGAGTCGCTGAAGCAGCGCAAGGCTCTCGACGCCCTCGCCGACCGGCTCGGGTCGACGCTCGTCCTCGCCGACGTCGACCTCGACTCCTACGACGCCGTCTTCGTGCCCGGTGGCCACGGGCCGATGGAGGACCTCGCCGTCAGCGACGACCTCGGCCGCATCCTGGTGGCCATGCTCGACGGCGGCAAGGTCGTCTCCTCGGTCTGCCACGGTCCGGCGAGCCTCCTGCCCGCCAAGCGGAGCGACGGCTCCTGGGTGTTCGCCGGGCGCCACCTGACCGCCTTCAGCGACGCCGAGGAGGAGCAGGCCGGACTCGCCGACAAGGCCCCGTGGCTGCTGGAGTCCCGTCTGCGCGAGGCCGGCGCGACCTTCTCCTCGGGCGAGTCCTGGGCGCCGTTCGTGGTCGTCGACGACAAGCTCGTCACCGGCCAGAACCCGGCGTCGAGCACCGAGGCCGCACAGAAGGTGGTCGGCCTGCTCCAGGCCTGATGCTCGGGGGCGACCCTGGCGGACAAGCCCTCCTGGCGGGGCTGGCCCTACCCCACATCGGGTAGGTCGCAATCGTTGCGCGCACGCACCGGTCTCGGTGCGGTCGACTGGTCGGACCACGCCCTGCCGTCGACCCCGGAGTCTGATCGTGTCCCAGCCCCGCCGACCGCACCTGCGTCCGTCTCGTCGTTCGTTGCGCATCGCCGCTGTCGCCGTGCTGGCCGCGGCGCTGACCGTGACGATGACGACGCCACCGGTCGGCGCCCGGAGCGCTCCGACAGGCGACTGGCCCGGCTTCGTCCGCGTGCCCGACCCCGCGGCGACGGTCCTCTTCCGGGGCTTCCGCTACTTCGCCGCGGACGACACCGTCCACGGGGAGGAGCTATGGCGCACCAACGGTCGGGCGGCCGGCACCAAGCTCTTCGCCGACCTCACACCGGGCGATGCCAGCTCGGACTCGGACATCGAGGTCCTCGGCGCGACCGACCGGTGGCTCTACGTCGTCGACGATCGGGCGAACGACCTGTGGCGGACCGACGGCAGCTCTCCGGCGGTGCGGGTCGCCGAGGACATCTGGCTCTCCGCCCCCGCCTACTTCGGCGCCGACCGGGTCTTCCTGCGCCAGGGCACCGGCAACGGACTGCACGTGATCGCCGACGATCGCAACGGGCTCACCACCGTGGACCCGGACGTGTACGCCGGTCCCGGTGCCGTGCTCGACGACGTGCTCTACTTCGCCGGACGCGTCTCGGGGACCAGTGACACCGAGCTGTGGCGCTCCGACGGCACCGCGGGCGGCACCCGGCGGCTGAGCGACGTCCGTCCGGGGACGTCGACGTCCAACCCGCAGAGCTTCGTCGCCGCCGGTTCGAAGGTCTACTTCACCGCCGACGACGGGCAGTACGGGCGCGAGCTGTGGGTGACCGACGGCACCGCCCAGGGCACGAAGCGCCTCACCGACCACGCCCCGAGCAGCTATGGGACGCAGTTCCCGGTGATGGTCGCCGCCGGCGACCGGCTCTACTACGCGCCCACCTGGTCGAACACCGACCGCGGCACGCTGTGGCGGACCGAGGGGGCCGGGGTTCGCCTGGTCAAGGACTTCACGACCAGCAACCCGATCAGGAGCGCCGTCCCGTGGCGCGGCGGCATCGCGCTCTGGGCCTACGGCTCCGTGTGGAGGACCACCGGCACCGCGAAGAGCACCAAGCGGATCTGGGACTGGCCCTGTTGCGGCACGCTCCAGGGCCCGTACGCCGCCGGCAAGACGCTCGTGTGGTGGGTCGACGGCGAGATCTGGCGCTCCGACGGCACCCGGAAGCGCACCTTCGTCGCGGGCACCGGACAGGGGACCGCCCTGCCTGCCGGACGTGGCGTGACCACCTTCAAGCGCGGCGACCTCGGCTGGCTGCCCCGCTACGTCGGGCTCCCGCAGCGGATCCCCTCGATCAAGATGAAGAAGGCTCCCCGGCTCGTCGGCTCCGCTCGGGAGTACACCGTGCTGCGGGTGCGCACCGGCAAGTGGCGACCGAAGGGCAGCGTGTCGGTGCGCTGGCACGTCGGCAAGACGAAGCTGTCGTCGACGTCCACCTCCATCTACGTCCCGGCGTCGGCCGGCAAGAAGATCTGGGCGACGGTGACGGTCGACAAGGTCGGCTACCCGAGCGTGCACCGCAACACGGCGAAGAAGCGGATCCGCCCGCCGCGTTGATCGACGTGGGCGACCGCGTGCCCGACCCGGCGCCGGACCTCGGACGCCGGCGGACGCCTCGGCGGGGACGGCTCTGGGTGTGATGACGGATGATGCGGAGGGGATCCCGGTCGCCAGGACCGGGAGGTGACCCTCGACCACGCCTCGCCGGGCGAGAACGGATGGACGACGTGACGACCAGGAGCGACTTCAGCGCCGAGGAGTGGACGCGCGTCGTGCGCGCGCCGTTGGTGGCCGGGATGGCGATCTCGTTGGCCGACCCCGGCGGGCCCATCGAGATGGGCAAGGAGACGGTGGCGTCGATGAAGACGGCCACCAACCCGCCCAGCCGCGAGCAGCTGCTGGCCGAGGTGGCGCTCGAGATCCAGGGCGAGGTGCAGCAGCGGCGCAACCCGCTCAAGGGCTTCAAGCCGACCGCCGCGGGCACCAGCCCCGGTGAGCAGGTGCTCGAGGAGCTGCGCGCCGTCGCCGCCATCGTCGCGGCCCAGGCGACGCCCGAGGAGGCCGCGGCGTTCGGCGCCTGGCTGGTGGCCTCCGCCCAGGCGGCCGCGGACGCAGCCAAGGAGGGCGGCTTCATGGGCTTCCACGCCGTACGCGTCAGCGAGCGTGAGCAGGAGATGCTCGACCAGGTCCGCGACGCCGTCGCCGGGTGACCGGCCGCCGCCCGCACCTCACTCCTCGCAGGTCACGTCGCCGTCGTCGTAGGCCAGGACCAGCGTGAAGGGCGTGCTCACGACGCCGGCCCCGGCGGTCAACGCGATCGTGCAGGCGCTGCTGGTGTCGTCGCTGCTGCCGCCCATCGTGACGGTCAGCGTCTCTCCCTCGATCTGATAGCCGTCGGCGCCGGACAGGACGCTGTCCAGGGCGTAGCCGAGCGCGTCCAGCTCGCTGCTGCCCTGGAGCTCGGCGTCGCCGTCACCGCCGACGCTCTGGCCGATGTCGGAGACGACCTCCTCGGTCTCCGAGGCTGCGGTGTCACTGCCACCGCAGCCGGCGAGCGAGACGAGTGCCAGGACGAGCAGGGTGGG
>JBAWHI010000445.1:0-2799 GCA_049593675.1 Nocardioides sp. | reverse complement strand
CAGCTACACGACGGTCGCTGCGACGCCGACCAGCATCAGCAGCAGCAGCGGGTTGGTGGTGAAGGTCGCTGCGGCACACAGGCCGAGCGCCCACACCCACCAGGCGACCGGGTGCAGATCCCGCGGGAGCCGCGTCGAGGTCACGCCGCTCCCGTGCGTCGACGGACGAGGACCACGGTCCCGGCAGCGCCGAAGAGGAGCACGATCACCACCGGAGCCACCCAGGTCGGCAGCCCGCCGTCCGGATCGGCCGGATCCGACGACGCGGGTACGACGTCGGCCGTCTCGCCCGGGTCACTGCTCGGATCGGCGGACGGGTCGGCTGCCTCGCTGGCGGTCTCCGACGGCTCGGCCGACCCGGAGCGGGACTTCCCCTTGCCCGGCTTGGCCGACGTCGACCCCTTCGGCCCGGTCCCCGCGCTGGCGGTGGCGTCGGCCGAGCCGCTGCCCGACACGCTGGGCGCCTGCGACGTGGAGCCGGTGCCCGCCGAGCCCCCCGCCGGCTTCGTGGGCTGCTTGGTCGGTCCGGTCGTCGGCTGCTGCGTCGGCGTAGGCGTCGGTGTGGCCGACGGGTGCGGACGGGGGCTGACGCCCGGGGTGGCCCGGCTCGGGGAGCCGTTCCACGAGAACGCGACGTAGCCGCCGTCGGGCACCGTCAGCCCACTGGCCCCGGTCGTGGCATAGCTCCACGCCCCGGACTTCCCGTCGGACCACCACAGGCCCCAGTAGGCGTCCGCCGGCGGCGTGTTGATGCACGGGTTGTCCGCCGGCTTGCCGGAGACCTGGCACACGAAGCCGGGCTGGCGCTGCACGTAGTCGAGTCGGAACCCGGCGGCCGGGAACAGGTCGGAGGCCTTGCGGCCGCCGCCGTCTCCGACGCACACGGCCGGTGCCCCACCGCCGAGCTCGTGGAAGTCGACCACGACGGTGACCCCGTCGGCGCTCGCACAGGTCGCGGCCTGGGCCGGCGCGACAGGCGCGACGGCCCACGCCGCCGCGGCCAGGGTGGCCGCGGCGACCTGGGCGAGGACCTTCGCTGCGGTCCTCACGTCACTTCGTGACGCGGAAGGTCTGCTTGCCGGTCCGGTTGCCGAACTGGCCCTTGACCTTCACAGTCGTCTTCCCCGGCTTGCCGGTCACCTTGAGCTTGGCCGTGTAGACGCCCTTGCGGGTGGCCTGACCGGACTTCGACTTCTTGCCGAGCTTGACCGTGACGCTCTCCGCCGGGGCGAGGCCCTTGACGGTGACCTTCTGCTTCTTGCCCTTCTTCACCTTCTGCTTCTTGACCTTGACCTTCAGGTCGGTCTTGCCGAGGGCGTTGATCTCGATCGTGTCGAAGATGCCATCGGCGTTGGCGACGTCGACCACGGTGGTGCCGGTCTTGCTCGGGACCTTCACGCGCAGCGTGGCATCGCCGTCCACGTCGGCGTAGCCGAACGCCGACTGACCGCCGGCGACGGCACACAGGGCCTCGCCCGGGGCCGCGGCACCGACACCGACCGGCTTGTTGCCGCCTGCCTTGACGTACTCGGCGGTGAACATCGCCCGCGGGTCACCGGCCTGGGCGGCGACCAGGCCGAGCAGGCCCTGCGCGGACGCCCGGACCGACTGGTCGACCAGCGACGGCTCCATGGCACCGTCCTGAGCAGCCGCGAGAGCAGTGTCGTCGTAGGTCACCGCGCCGACATCCCCGGCGTCGTAGGTGACGCAGTCGGCGAGGTTGGTGACCTGGTGGGCCCGCAGCCAGGCGGCCGCGTGGGTGGCCGCCTCAGCCTGATCGGAGATCATCAGGGCGTAGGCCGCGAGGCCGGTGCTGTTCGCGTTGCCGGCCGGGATGTCGGCGTCGGAGCCGAAGGAGCCATCGGCGTTCTGCTCGTCGAGCAGCCAGTCGACAGCGTCCTCCACGTGCTGGGCGACCTCGGCGTCGTCGAGCTGCGACTGCAGCGAGTCGACAGCCTGCGCGGTGGCATCCACGCTCGGCAGGCCGTTCCCACCGTCACAGGTCTGGTCGGCGGCCTCGACGTCGGCGAAGGTGAGCCGGAACGAGCCGTCCGAGCACTGCTGGTCGAGCAGGAAGGCGGTTACGGCGTCGGTCGACGCGCTGTCGAGCGCGTCGAGACCCTCGACCGCGAAGGCCTGCCCGAGGACGTTCGCGTAGTCGGCGGCGTAGGGGTCGCCGGAGTCCCAGTCGTCCTGGATCCGCCCCGCGATGGCGCCCTCGGTCGCCACCTGGCCCTCGAGGTCGGTGACCAGGTTGCGGCCGCCGTACGACGTCGGGTCGTCGCCCGTTGTGTCCGCCAGCACCAGCGCCTTGGCCACGGCTCCCGCGGAGAGGTTCGTGCCCCAACCCGGGCTGACGTAGGAGTCGACCTCCGCGGCGAGCGCGTCGCTGATGGAGCCCACGACCTCGTCCGGGTCGCCGGCGACGTCGAGCGCGAGAGCTGCGTCGATGGTCAGCCCGTAGTCGTCGAAGTCGTACTCCTGGTTGTGCACGATCCAGTCGCTGCCCTGCAGCTGCGCTCCCAGCCAGGAGCCTGCGGCCGCGCCCGGTGCCGGATCGATCGCGGCCGAGGCCGGAGCCGAGGTGGCGACGAGCGCCGAGAGGGCGAGGGTGGGGGCGGCCAGCAGGGCCGCCGCTCCTCGGAGGATGGGGCGCATGGGTGATTCCTTCCCGCAGCTGCAGATTCCGCGACAGCGCGTATTCGGGACGCGTCGCAGCAGGTGCTCCGGCTCGCTCGCCCTGGACGGGGCGGGCCTACGGTTGCGGGTCAGCGCCGGACTCGGACCGGCTTCCCCCAC
>JBAWHI010000444.1:0-1643 GCA_049593675.1 Nocardioides sp. | reverse complement strand
GGTCGGCCCGATGGACGAGCCGCTGACCGCCCACAGCTATGCGCCCGCCGCGCTCGACGCCGCCATGGGCCACTCCGACTACCCACTCCAGGCACTGTTGTACGCCGCCGAGCTGCATCGCATCCTGCGCTGGCGCCAGCCGGGCTATGACCCCGAGCAGCACCTCGGCGGCGTGCTCTACCTCTACCTGCGCGGCATGTGCGGTCCCGAGACGCCGGTGGTCGGCGGTGCACCCTGCGGAGTCTTCGCCTGGCGCCCCCCGGTCGCCCTGGTCGAGGAGCTCTCCGACCTGCTGGACGGTGCGCGATGAGTGAGCTCTTCGAGCCCGTCGACGACCACGACTGGCGACTCGCCCAGGCTGCCGACGGCCTGCTCCGCGCCTTCAACGAGGCCGGGGTCCTCACCTCCTCCGACGTCCACGTCGCCGCCCGGCTCGGCGCGCTCGGCGACGAGGACGACCAGCGGGTGCTTCTCGCGGTCGCGCTCGCGGTGCGCGCGGTCCGGCGCGGCTCGGTGTGCCTCGACCTCGCCACGGTCGCCGCCACCGCGCCCGACCTCGCCTGGCCGGAGCCGGCCGACTGGGTCGCGGCGATCGAGGCGTCCCCGCTGGTCGCTGCCGGCGTGGTGCGCTGGGAGCACGACCTGCTCTACCTCGATCGCTACCACCGTCTCGAGACCCAGGTGCACGACGACCTGGCCGCCCGCCTCGCGCTCGCGCCGCCCGAGGTCGACGAGGAGAGGTTGGTCGCGGCGCTCGCCCAGGTGCGCGGCGGGCACTTCAGCCCCGAGCAGGAGGCAGCGGTGGTGGCCGCCGTGCACCGCCGGACCACGATCCTCACCGGCGGTCCCGGCACCGGCAAGACGACCACCGTCGCCCGCCTCCTCGCACTGCTCGCGGACCAGGCGGGGGGCCGGCTCACGGTCGCGCTCGCCGCCCCGACCGGCAAGGCCGCGACCCGGCTGCAGGAGGCCGTGACGACCGAGCTGGCCGAGGTGGCGACGGTGTGGCCGGAGGCGCCCGAGCTGATGGGTCGCCTCGACGGTCTCACCCTGCATCGGCTGCTGGGCTGGCGGCCGGACAACGCCACCCGCTTCCGGCACGACCGCAGCAACCGGCTCAAGTACGACGTGGTCGTGGTCGACGAGTCGTCGATGGTCGAGCTGACCATGATGGGCCGGCTGCTCGAGGCGCTGCGCCCGGGTTCCCGGTTGGTCCTGGTCGGCGACCCGCGCCAGCTGACCTCGGTCGGTGCGGGTGCGGTGCTCAGCGACCTGGTGGCCGGGTATGCCGACCGGCCCGACTCACCGGTGTCGGCGCTCACCGAGAACTTCCGCTCCGAGGAGGACATCAAGTCGCTCGCCGTCGCCCTCCGCGACGGTGACGCCGACGAGGTGCTGCGCGTGCTGCGGGCGCCGTCGGAGCAGGTCTCGTTCGTCGAGGCCGCCGACGAGGCCGAGATCGAGGCGGCCCTGCGCCCCGACTCGGTCGCGGCCGCGCGCGCGGTCTGGCAGGCGGCGGCCGCCGAGGACCCGGCGACGGCGCTGGCCGCCCTCGATCGCTACCGGCTGCTGTGCGCGCATCGTGAGGGGCCGTACGGCGTACGCCGCTGGAACCACCTGGTCGAGCGCTGGCTCGCCGAGGA
>JBAWHI010000443.1:0-5453 GCA_049593675.1 Nocardioides sp. | reverse complement strand
GACCCCGACCCTGCTGCGACTGACCGCAGCGGACTCCGACGTCTACGAGTCGGAGTGCTTCGGTCCGGTCGGCTACCTGATCGAGACCGCTGGCACCGACGAGTCGATCGACCTCTTCCGCGACACGGTGCAGCGCCGCGGCGCGATGACGGCGGCCGTCTACTCGACCTCGGACGACGTGCTCGCGTCGACGCGCGTCGCGGCGTTGGACGCCGGTGTCGCGCTGTCGGAGAACCTGCTCGGTGGGGTGTTCGTCAACCAGTCGGCCGCCTTCTCCGACTTCCACGGCACCGGGGCCAACCCGGCCGCGAACGCGGCCTACACCGATGGCGCCTACGTCGCCTCGCGGTTCCGGGTCGTCCAGTCACGCCGCCACGTGTAGCGGAGCCGCGCCAGCGGATCCGCTGTTGGTGGTCGAGCGAGCCGCGCGAGCGAGGAACGAGGTCGCGGCCGGCGTGTCGAGACCAGGAGCCGCGCCAGCGGATCCGCTGATTGGTGGTCGAGCGAGCCGCGCGAGCGAGGAACGAGTGCACCGATGAATCGAGCGGTCTCCGCAGGTCTGTCGATTTCGTAGTTCCCCGTTCGTGGAGGTGGTGAGAGCCCTTCCACCCAGGAGACGAGATGACCGACCTCCCGAGCCGCTGGCTGGCGCTGTACGTGCTGTGCCTCGGCGACCTGATGATCGTGCTGGACTCCAGCATCGTGAACGTCGCGCTGCCCTCCATCCAGGAGGACCTGGGCTTCTCCCAGCCCGCCCTGGCGTGGGTGGTCAACGCCTACCTGCTCACCTTCGGCGGCTTCCTGCTGCTGTCCGGCCGCTTGGGCGATCTGCTGGGCAACAAGCGGGTCTTCCTGGGCGGGGTGGTGGCGTTCACCGTGGCGTCGGTGGCCTGCGGGCTGGCTCCCTCAGCGGGCTGGCTGGTGGTCGGCCGCGCGGTCCAGGGCCTCGGTGGTGCCGCGGTGTCGGCCGTCGCACTGGCGCTGATCATGGGCCTGTTCTCGGATCCCGGCGAGCGCGCCAAGGCGATGGGGGTCTTCGGGTTCGTGATGTCGGGCGGCGGAGCCGTCGGCGTACTGCTCGGCGGGGTGCTGACCGGGCTGCTCTCGTGGCACTGGATCTTCCTCGTCAACGTGCCCATCGGGATCGGCGTCTGGGTCGCTGCGCGCCGCGTGCTCCCCGCCGACGAGGCTGCCGGTCCGCGGGTCCGGATCGACCTGCTCGGCGCCGTGCTCGTCACGGGTGCGCTGATGCTGTCGGTCTACGGCATCGTCACCAGCACCTGGGTGCTGCTCGCCGGCAGCGTCATCCTGCTCGCGGCGTTCGTGCTCTGGGAGTCTCGCGTCGCCGACCCGCTGGTCCCGCTGCGTCTCTTCCGGCTCCGCAACGTCGTCGTGTCGCAGGTGGTGGGCGTCCTGTGGGCGGCTGCGATGTTCGCGTGGTTCTTCCTGGCGGCGCTCTACCTCCAGCAGGTGCTGGGGTACGGCGCGCTCGAGGTCGGCCTCGCCTTCATCCCGACCAGCGTGGTGATGGCGGTCTGCTCGCTACGCGTCTCGGATCGACTGGTGATGCGCTTCGGCATCCGTCCGCCGCTGGTGGTCGGTCTCGCCCTCGCCTCGCTCAGCCTGGCGCTGTTCTCGCAGGCGCCCGTCGACGGCAGCTTCCTCACCGACGTGCTGCCTTCGATGATCCTGCTCGGCGCGGGCGCCGGCATCGCGTTCAACCCGGTGCTGCTCGCCGCGATGGGCGACGTCGAGCCGCACGAGTCGGGTCTCGCGTCCGGGGTGGTCAACACCTCGTTCATGATGGGCGGTGCGCTCGGCCTGGCCGTCCTCGTGAGCCTCTCGACCGCTCGCACCGAGTCGCTCGCCACCAGCGGCGCGGCGCCGCTCGAGGCCCTGAACGGAGGCTTCCAGCTGGCGTTCGCGGCGGGTGCGGCCTTCGCTGGGGTCGCAGCGGTCGTCGGCGGCACGCTGCTGCGGCCCAGGCCGATGACGGCCCCGCAGGGGGACGCGCCGGAGTCGGTCGAGGCGTCCGGCCCCGAGTCGACCTGAGGTCCGGCGTGACGCCTGCGGTCAGGCGTCCACCGGCAGCGGCGTCCGGGTCACCGGGCAGCTCATGCAGCGCGGTCCGCCGCGACCGGAGCCGAGCTCGGAGCCGGCCACCCGGACCACCTCGATGCCGGCGTCCTCGAGCCGCGCGTTCGTCTCGTCGTTGCGCTCGTAGGCGACGGCCACCCGGGGAGCGATGGCCAGGGTGTTGTTGCCGTCGTCCCACTGCTCGCGCTCGGCGGTGACGGGGTCCAGGCCGGTGTCGATCTGGTGGAGGGTGTCGATCTCCATCGCCTTGGCGGCGGCGACGAGGAACGGCTCCTCGGGGGCGATCGTCAGCACCAGGTCGCGATCGTCGTCGGCCCGGTCGGCCACCGTGACGGCGTGGGCCTGGAGCGAGTCGGCGACGTTCGGGTACATCACGATCTTGTCGACGTCGACCATGGTGCACACGGTGTCGAGGTGCATCGTCGCGCGCTCCTGCGCGATCGGCACGGCGAGCACGGTGTGCGCGAGGTCGGCGTGGAAGGCCTGCCGGGCGAAGCGCTCGACGCCGGCCGGCGTGGTGCGCTCGCCCACGCCGATCGCGATGACGCCGGGGGCGAGCAGCAGGACGTCACCTCCCTCGACGTGCTCGTGGTGCCAGCCGTGGATCTTGCGGGTGCCGCGGAACCGCGGGTGCTCGGTGTAGATCAGCTCGGTGAGCTGGGTCTCGCGCGCTCGGGCGGGCATCGCCAGGGACGTGACGGCCACCCGGTCGCGGACCCAGACGCTGGAGTCACGGGTGAACAGCAGGTTCGGCAGCGGGTCGATGAGGAAGTCGTCGCTGGCGAGCAGCGAGGTGACCAGACCGAAGCCGCCGCGCACCTCGTCGTTGCGGATCCCGGCGGTGAGGTAGCCGGTGAGCTCCTGGGGCGAGGCCTCGACCAGGAACCGGGCGAGGTAGCCGCGCAGGGTGTCGCCGAGGTGCAGGCCGGCGAGCGCCGTGGTGATGGCGTGGTTGCGCGCCGCCTCGTTGGCAAGGGTCTCGGTCAGCAGGTCCGTCAGGTAGAGCACCTCGGTCCCGCGATCGCGCAACGCCTGGGCGAAGGCGTCGTGCTCGTCCTGGGCCCGGGCCACCCACGGGATCCCGTCGAACAGGAGCCGGTCGTTGTTGCGGGGGGTGAGCCGCTTGAGCTCGTTGCCAGGACGGTGGAGGAGGACGGTCTCGAGGGTGCCGACCTCGCTGTCGGCGCCGTGGATAGTCATGGGGACAGCCTAGTGTCGCGATCCCGGGGCCGCTCGTGCGTGCGTTCCGCTCACCTGGAGCACGGGGAGCGACTACGCGAGCAGCTCGTAGGCCGTGAACGCGGCCAGCAGCAGGCAGACCCCGGCCCCGACGTAGTGCAGGACGTGCAGTGACACGAACCGCTGCAGCTGGCGGCCCGCAACGACGGCGAGACCGCTGACGGCCAGGAGGGCGGCGAGCGCGCCGACGAAGACGGCGGCCGGCTGCTCGTACTTGGCGACCAGGGAGATGGTCAGGAGCTGGGAGAGATCGCCCCACTCGGCCGCGAAGAGGACGAGGAACGACGCCAGCACCGCGCGGACGCCGTGCACGTCCTTGGTCTCGATCTCCTCGCCGAGCTGGGCCTGGTGGCTGCGGCCCTCCCGGAACAGGATCACCGCGCCGGCGAGGAACATGAGGCAGGCGGCGCCGCGCACGAGGTCCTCGGGCAGGAAGGACGCCGCATGCCCGAGGAGCACGGCGACCGTGGTCTGCACCGCGAAGGCGAGCCCGACCCCGATCCAGACCAGGATCGGGCGATACCTGGTGGCGAGCACCAGGGTCGCCAGGAAGGTCTTGTCCGGCAGCTCGACCACGAAGATGGTGGCGAAGGTCAGGGCGACGACGACGGGATCCATCAGAGGAAGCTCCGCGCGAGTGCGGTCGCCTGGGCGAGCACGTCGGCCACCGGGCGGGCGAGCTCGGTGGCGGCGCGCGCGACGTCGTCGTACTCGGGCTGGGCGTTCACGACGGCGCCGTCGTGGCGGGCGAGCTTGACGGCGATCTGCTGCCCGTCGACCTCCACCGCCACGAACTCCCGCTCGAGGCTGTGCTTGGTCAGCGCCTGCTCGCGCAGCCCGATCGTGCTGGTCTGGCGGAAGATCGCGGCCCGGACGCCGGCCGCGCGGCTCGCGTCCACCAGGGCGCTGAGGGTGTGGGCGGGTCGCCCCTTCTTCATCAGGATCGGCGTCAGCCACGCATCGGAGGCGCCGGCGTCGAGGAGGGCCGCGATCACGGCCGGCCACACGCGGGGGTCGAGGTCGTCGACGTTGCACTCGAGCAGCAGCGGCCCGTCGGAGGTCGAGCCGGTCGCGGCCGCCGTGCCGACGAACATCCTGACCACGTTCGCGTGGCCGTCGGGATCGCGCCCACCCGCGCCGACCCCGATCGCGTCGACGGTCATCGCCGGCTGCGGACCGTACGCCGTCGCGAGGGTCGTGAGCAGCGCGGCTCCGGTGGGGGTGCACATCTCCAGCTCGACGGCTCCGGCGTGCGTGGGCGCGCCGCGCAGCAGCTCGGCCACGGCGGGCGGGGGGACGGGAAGCGTCCCGTGCTGGGTCTCCACCGACCCGGAGCCGACCGCGATGGGGGAGACGGTGACGGACGCGGCGCCGAGGTGCTCGAAGCCCGCGCACACCCCGACGACGTCGGCGATCGCGTCGAGCGCCCCCACCTCGTGGAAGTGCACCTCGTCGGGCGTCGTCCCGTGGACCGTCGCCTCGGCCGCGGCCAGCCGCTCGAAGACCGTGCGTGCGAGATCGTGCCCGGCGAGCAGGGCCCGGATGTCGCGCCAGGTGCGGGGGTGCGTGGAGTCGGCGATCTCGACGTGGCAGCGGGTGGCCGCCAACGTGCCGCGACGTACCTGCTCGGTGCGGAGCACCACGGGCTCGGGCGCGACCGTGTCGATCGCGCGCTGGAGCACGTCGACCGGGACGCCGGCGCCGACCAGGGCGCCGAGCAGCATGTCTCCGCTCGCGCCGGAGGACGCGTCGACCCAGACGCTCGCGCCGGGACGGCTCATCGAGGCGCCGACCGTCGCGCGACGCGGGCAGCGTGCACGCCGGCGCCGTAGCCGTTGTCGATGTTGACCACCGTGACGCCGGGGGCGCAGGAGTTCAGCATCGCGAGCAGGGCGGCGATGCCACCGAGCGAGGCGCCGTAGCCGACGCTGGTCGGCACCGCCACGAGGGGCACGCCGCTCAGCCCGCCGACCACCGAGGGCAGCGCCCCCTCCATGCCGGCGACGACCACCAGGCAGTCGGCGGCGTCCAGGCGCTCGCTGACCCCGAGCAGGCGGTGCAGCCCGGCGACGCCGACGTCGTCGATGCGGTCCACGGCCGCCCCGTGCACCGCGATG
>JBAWHI010000442.1:0-6624 GCA_049593675.1 Nocardioides sp. | reverse complement strand
GCGGTCCGGGTCTCGTCCCGGGCCGGGCTCCCGAGCCTGCTGATCTATCTGCTGATGGGTGTCGTGCTGGGCGAGGCCGGTCTCGGCATCCAGTTCGACGACGCCGAGATGGCGCACGCCCTGGGCTTCGCCGCGCTCGTCGTGATCCTGGCCGAGGGCGGCCTGACGACCGACTGGCGCGAGATCCGGCCGTCGATGCGGTTGGGCGTCGCCCTCGCCACGATCGGCGTCGGCATCTCGGTGACCATCGTCGCCGTCGCGTCGCACTACCTGCTCGGTCTGCCGTGGCAGATCGCGATCATCCTCGGTGCCGTCACCTCGGCCACGGACGCCGCCGCGGTGTTCTCGGTGCTGCGGCTGGTCCCGCTGCCGAAGCGGCTCACGGGCACGCTCGAGGCCGAGTCCGGACTCAACGACGCGCCCGTCGTCGTCCTCGTCGTCCTGGTCTCCTCCGGCGCCGCAGCCGAGGACGGCGTCCTGGCCGTGGCGGGCCTGATCGTGTTCGAGCTCGTCGCCGGTGTGGCCATCGGGCTCGCGGTCGGGTTCGGGGGCGCCTGGATCATGCGCCGCGCGGCCCTGCCGTCCTCGGGTCTCTATCCGATCGCGGTGCTCTGCCTGACGGCCCTGGCGTACGGCGCGGGCGCGGCCGCCCACGCCTCCGGGTTCGCGGCCGTCTACGTCGCAGCCCTGGTGCTCGGCAACATGGAGCTCCCGCACCGCGCGGCCACCCGCTCGTTCTCCGAGGGCATCGCATGGATCGCTCAGATCGGGCTGTTCGTGATGCTCGGACTGCTGCTCTCGCCGGCTCGCCTGACCTGGGACATCCTCGGCATGGCGATCGCGGCCGGCCTGGTCCTCACCTTCGTCGCGCGGCCGGTCTCGGTGCTGTTCAGCGCGCTGGTGCAGCCGATGCCCGTGCGGGACCTCGCCTTCATCTCCTGGGCGGGGCTGCGCGGCGCGGTGCCGATCGTGTTCACGACGATCCCGCTGGCGGACGGCATCGAGGGCGGCGAGGAGCTCTTCGACATCGTCTTCGTGATGGTGGTGATCTACACGGTCCTCACCGGTCCGACCCTGCCGAGGGTCGCGCGGGTGCTGAAGGTCGCCCGGCGCTCCGAGCCGCGCGGGCTGGAGGTCGAGGCCGCGCCCCTGGAGCGGGTCGCCGCCGACCTGCTCCAGGTGACGATCAGCCCGGTCTCCCGCATGCACGGCGTCGAGGTGGGCGAGCTGCGGCTGCCGCGCGGCGCCTCGGTCTCGATGGTGATCCGTGACGGGCAGACGCTGGTGCCCGAGCGACGGACCGTGCTGCGACACGGTGACGATCTGCTCGTCGTGACCCCGCGCAAGCTGCGCGAGCAGACCGAGGAGCGGCTGCGCCAGGTCAGCGCCAACGGGCGCCTCGCCCAGTGGTTGAGTGGTCGGGACCGCCGGCGACTGCCCTGAGGCCGTCGGTGCTCAGCCGACCGGCGGGCTGCAGATCTCCACGTCGGCCTCGGCGACCACGGCCTTGCGGCCCTTCCTGGTCTCCCCGAACTTGTCTCCGACGACCACCGTGACGCCCGCCCCGGGACCGGTGCGGCTCTCGATCTGGACCTTCTTGCCGAGTCGGCTGGCGACCAGGCGCACGTCCGGGCTGGTCGGATCCTCGGTCCAGATCTGGACCTTCGACACCCGCACGGTCGGTGCTGCGTTGCCGCCGTTGCCCTGGTGGAAGCCGGCTTCGGTGAGCTCCTGCATCACGAGCCCGGCCAGACCGTCGCGGCTGCCGGCGTTGTAGACGCTGACGGTGACGTCCTGAGGGAAGACCTTCTCGCCCTCGGCGATGACCTGGTCCACGCAGATCGGGGTGTCGACCTTGCCGGGCAGTGGCTTGGTCGCCGCGCTCCAGCCCCAGATCGCGGCCACGACGAGCAGCAGGCTGAGCACGGCGATGGTGATCGCCGATCGCATCCCCTGGGTCATCGGCGCTCCATCACGTGGACGCGTGCGTGCAGCACGTTGCGCTGCTGGAGGGCCGCGCGCAGCGCCCGGTGGAGTCCGTCCTCGAGGAACAGCTCGCCCTCCCAATCCACGACGTGGGCGAACAGGTCGCCGTAGAACGTCGAGTCCTCGTCGAGGAGGGCGGCGAGCTGGAGGGTGTCCTTGGTGGTGACCAGCTGGTCCAGCCGGACCTGGCGCGGCGGCACGCCGGCCCACCCCCGCGAGGTGAGGCCGTGGTCGGGATAGGGCCTCCCGACACCGACGCGCTTGAAGATCACGTCGCGACTATAACGATGCCTCTCGTCATCGGGCTCACCCTCGACGTGGTCAGGCCGACCAGCGGACCGCGTCGTCGAAGTAGTCCGCGAGCGCGTGCACGCCCTTGAGGTCGGTGCGCTCCTCCATCAGGGACGTGAGCGCCTGGGTGTGTCGCAGCCGCACGGCGATCCGCTGCTCACGCACCCGGTCATGGGCGCTGTCGATCGTGATGTCGGGGGTGGTGGTGTCGTCCATGGTGGCCTCCGTCTCCTCGGTCCTCCGCTGTGGAGGACTTCAGTACCGATGGTGCAGAAGTCGGATCGCGGGCACGTTGACGTGGCGTTACCAACAGGTCAACGCGCGCGGAGGAGTGCGTGACCTGGCCCACGAACTGGCATACGTTCACGTCTCGTGGACGACATCACCGCGATCAGCCAGCTCAAGTACCGCTACCTGCGCACCCTGGACACCAAGCAGTGGGACGACTTCTCCGCCTGCTTCGTCCCGGAGGCGACGGGCGACTACAACGGGCTGGTCTTCGCCGACCGCAGCGCCCTGGTCGCCTACATGCGCGAGAACCTCGGCGAGGGGCTGCTCACCATGCACCAGGTGCACCATCCCGAGATCACCGTCGACGGTGACACCGCCAGCGCCCGCTGGTACCTCCAGGACAAGGTGATCGTCCCGGCCTTCTCGTTCCTGCTGGAGGGGGCCGCGTTCTACGACGACCGCTACGTGCGTACGCCGGAGGGCTGGCGCGTCTCGCACACGGGCTACCGGCGCACGTTCGAGATCAGCTACGACCTCGCCGACCTGCCGGGCACCAAGATCAAGGGGCCGGGGGAGCACACCCACGTGTGACCCGCTCCGGCGCGGGAGCGCTCACACCGCCGACTCCGACCACGCCAGCTGCACGACGTCGACGCCGCGGTCGCGGGTGATCAGCCGCCCGCGGCCCGCGGCCGCCGGCTGCGGCTTCTGATTGCCCAGGAGCGGCCCCTCGTCGGGGCTGCCCGAGAGCAGGATGCCCGGCATCGCCAGGTCCCGCAGCGACTGGATGACGGGCTCGTAGAGCGCGCGCGAGGCGCCGCCGGAGCGGCGGGCGACGGCCACGTGCAGCCCCACGTCGCGCGCCTGGGCGAGCAGTGGCTGCAGCGCCGCCACCGGCGAGCTCTGCTGGGTCGCGACCAGGTCGTAGTCGTCGACGATGACGAACACCTCGGCGCCGGTCCACCAGGAGCGGTTGCGCAGCTGGTCGGGCGTGACGTCGGGGCCGGGGATGCGGGACTCGAGGTAGGTCGCCAGGTCCTGGATCGCCGGCGTCGCCTGAGCCGCCGAGGTCAGGTAGTTGAGCAGATAGTCCTCCGGCACCTCGCCGAGGAGCGAGCGCCGGTAGTCGACCACGACGAGCTGGGCCTCCGCAGCAGACCGGGTGCGCATCACCTCCTGGGCGTAGGCGCGCAGCGTCGCGCTCTTGCCGGACTGGCCGTCGCCGAACATCAGCAGGTGCGGCTCCGCGTCGACGTCGAGCCCGACCGCGGCGAGCTCGCGCTCGTTGATGCCGAGCAGGAGCCGCCGCTCGTCGGGGCCGGCCATCGTGCGGACCTCGTCGAGGTCGATCCGGTCCGGCAGCAGTCGCAGCTTCGGCCCGGCCGGCCCGGTCCACGCCGCCGATACCCGCTCGATCAGGTCGTCGATGCCGTCGCCGAGGTCCTCGGCGTCGGCGGACCCGTCGATGCGGGGCAGCGCCGTCAGCATGTGCAGCTTGCCCTGCACGAGGCCGCGGCCGGGCCGGCCGGTCGGCACCAGCGTCGCGACCTTGCGATCGATCTCGGAGTCCATCGGGTCGCCCAGCCGGAGCTCCAGGCGGGTGCCGAACACGTCGCGCATCGCGGCCCGGAAGTCCGCCCACCGCGAGGCACCGACCACGAGGTGCAGCCCGAAGGTCAGGCCGCGGGCGGCGAGCTGCTGGAGCTCGATCTCGAGGTCGTCGAAGTCGGCGCGCAGCGTGCTCCACCCGTCGACCACGAGGAACACGTCGCCGTACCCGTCGTCGGCGCGGCCGGCTCGACGACGGGTGCGGTAGGTCTCGATCGAGTCGATGCCGTTGGCCCGGAAGTAGGCCTCGCGTCGATCCACGATGCCCTGCACCTCGGCCATGATCCGGCGCACGACGTCACCCTCGGAGCGGGTGCCGACGCCGGAGACGTGCGGGAGGTCGACGAAGGGCGAGAAGGTGCCGCCGCCGAAGTCGAGGACGAAGAACTGCGACTCCTGCGGGGTCGTGGTCAGCGACATGCTCGCCACGATGGTCCGCAGCAGGGTGCTCTTGCCGCTGCGGGGTCCGCCGACGACGGCGACGTGCCCGCCGGCGCCGCTCAGGTCGATGGTCATCGTCTCGCGGCGCTGCTCGCGCGGGCGGTCGACGATGCCCAACGGCACCACGAGGCCGTTGCCTGCGCGCCACCGGGGGGACACGAGGCCCAGGTCGGGGTGCTCGTTGAGGTCCGGCATCAGGCTGTCGAGGGTGTCCGGGACGTCGAGGGGCGGCAGCCACACCTGGTGGGCGGCCGGTCCGTGGCCGGTCATGTGCCGCACCGCGATGTCGAGCAGCGACTCCTGCTCCCCGGGCTGCTCAACGACCTCGGGCTCCGGCTCGGGCTCGGCGAGGTCGAGCTTGAGCACCTCCGAGATCGTGAACGGCAAGATCCCCTGGAGGTGCCCGCCCTCGTCGCGGCGCACCCGGACCCGTCCGGACGGCGGCCCGGAGACGTAGGCCGCCTTGAACCGCAGCATCGACGTGGGGTCGGGCTTGAGGTAGCCCAGACCGGGGTCGGCGGGCAGCTCGTAGGCGTCGGGCACGCCGAGCACCGTCCGCGACTCGGAGGCGCTGAACGTGCGCAGTCCGACGCGGTAGGACAGGTGGGACTCGAGTCCCCGGAGTCGGCCCTCCTCCAGTCGCTGAGAGGCCAGCAGCAGGTGCAGGCCGAGTGAGCGACCGAGCCGACCGATGGCGACGAACAGGTCGATGAACTCGGGCTTGGCCGAGAGCATCTCGGAGAACTCGTCGACCACGAGGAACAGCGACGGCAGCGGCGCGAGGTCCTCGCCCGCGACCCGGGCCTTCTCGTAGTCGCGGACCGAGGCGAAGTTGCCGGCCTCGCGCAGCAGCTCCTGGCGGCGGACCATCTCGCCGGACAGCGCGTCCTGCATGCGGTCGACCAGGGTCAGCTCCTGGGCGAGGTTGGTGATCACCGCGGACACGTGCGGCATGTCGGACATCCCGGCGAAGGTGGCGCCGCCCTTGAAGTCGACGAGCACCATGTTGAGCTGCTCGGGGGAGTGGGTGAGCGCGAGCCCCAGGACCAGCGTGCGCAGGAACTCCGACTTGCCGGAGCCGGTCGCGCCGATCACCAGGCCGTGCGGGCCCATGCCCTGCTGCGCGGACTCCTTGATGTCGAGGTGCACCAGCGAGCCGCCCTCACCGAGCCCGATCGGCACCCGCAGCCGGTCGCGGGCGGGACGCGGCCGCCAGGCCGCCGCGGGCTCGAAGCCACGGACGTCGCCGAGCCCGAGCAGGTCCATGAAGTCGGCCGGTCCGGTGATCTCGCCGCCGGACGTCGTCTCGGTGCTGCCGCCGGCGGAGACGGTGTGCAGCGGGGTGAGCCGGCGGGCGAGGGCCTCGGCCGTCGCGAGGTCGCACTGGTCGGCCTTGGCGGCCACGGGGTCCTCGCGCAGCCGGACGGCGTGCACGGGACGGCGGCCGTCGGCGTCGGCGTCCTGGTCGAGCAGCTGGATGCGCAGCCGGGTGGCGTCGTCGAGCTCGAGCCACCGCGTCGGCAGGTCGAGCACCGTCACGCCGTGGAGCCCGTCGGGCGGCACCACGTGGTTGCCCGGGGGCAGCTCGACGCCGTCGGTGACGAGCAGGATGTGCGGGCTGGGCGCCCGCTCGTCGGCGCCGAAGCGCGGGCGCTCGCCGAGGTCGGCGGGCAGCAGCGCGGCGAGGTCGGCGAGCGAGGTGCTCACCATCCGCATCGGCCCGACGGCGTCGGACTGCTCCTGGCTCTGGGCGTGCGGCAGCCACTTCACCCAGTCCCAGTGGGCGAGGTGGTCCTCGGAGGACAGCACCGCCAGCACGAGGTCGTCGGGGGAGTGGAACGCGGTCGCCGCGCAGATCACCGACCGGGCCAGGGCCCGGGCCTGCTCGGCGTCGCCGCAGACCTCGATCCGGTCGAAGGCCTTCAGGTCGATCGAGGCCGGGAGGTCGGGCTGCAGCCGGTGCACGACCAGCAGCCGGTGCAGCGCGGACGCCGCGGCCGGGTCGACGTCGTCGATCGGCGCGCTCTCGGGCGGCACCAGCTCGAGCGCCAGCGGCTGGGTGCACAG
>JBAWHI010000441.1:0-20777 GCA_049593675.1 Nocardioides sp. | reverse complement strand
GCGAGGCGTCGAGCCTCCAGGCTCTCTTCCTTCTGCTCGTCCTCGGTCTTGCGGGACGCGTCGTAGTCGGTAGCCATCGGGAGGTTCCTCTCGGGGTCGGAGCGCGAAGATTAGCGCCCGAGGGCGGCGGGACCCTCATCGCGGGTCCTCACCACGATGGGGGATGCCTGATCCGGGCGCCCGCGAGGAGACTGGGGACCGGCGGGTCGTGCGTCGTTCTCGGGATCCGCAGAGGGAGGTCGAGATGCCCGCGGTGCCGGCTGTTGCCCTCCGCACCTACCGGGGGATCCGCCTCGGTGTGGTGGCGGTGATCGTGGCGCTCCTCCTCGCGGTCGGCAGGGAGATCGCCAGCGAGCCGGATGCGTGCACCCAGCGGTCGCTGAGTGCCTACTTCCACACGTCGGTGATGCCGGTGTTCGTCGGCGCCCTGCTCCTCATCGGCTTCGCGATGATCGTGCTGTGGGGCAAGACGGTCGTCGAGGACGCGGCGCTGAACCTCGCGGGCCTGCTGCTCATCGTGGTCGCCATCGTGCCCACGCTGGACGCCAACTTCTGCAGCCTCCCCCCGGATCTCCGCTCCGCGGGGGTGGACCCCGAGAGCAGGAGCGTGGCCGACACGACGCTGATCCTCGAGCACGCGGACACCGTCCGGACGACCTTCTGGACCTTCCTGGTCGTCGTCGCGCTGGTCTTGGTCTTCTCCCTCGTGCTGGGGCTGCGGCAATGGCTCGGCGACGCCGCGCCCGGGCCCTCCCAGCACGCGAAGGTCGGCAACGTCGCCACCTGGGCCCTCGTCGCCGTGGTCTGGTGCTGGTGGGTCTACCTGTTCCAGGAGGCAGACGATCCGGACAGCTTCTTCAACCGCAGCCTCCACGGCTGGTCGGCCAACATCGGCGTCGGTTTCATCATCGTGGCCGTCCTGGCCGCCGGGGCCGAGAACGCCCGCAGCACCGACACGAGCGTCGCCTGGCTGCGCCGGTGGAAGCCGCTGGCCGAGTGGGGCCGGTGGGCGTGGCTGTACGGCGCGCTCGGGCTGCTGATGGTGATCGCCTCGGTCGTC
Source organism: Nocardioides sp. (assembly GCA_049593675.1). Lineage (GTDB taxonomy): Bacteria > Actinomycetota > Actinomycetes > Propionibacteriales > Nocardioidaceae > Nocardioides. Next base: position 19,717 of record JBAWHI010000441.1, on the reverse strand, counting down.
ATCAAGGTGGGCGACCGGCTCGGCTGGTTCGGGGGCTGGCTCGACATCCACGCCACCTTCACCCTCGAGGTGATCCTCATCGTGCTGCTCGGCGCCTACTGGGTCATCCAGACGGTCCAGCGCCGCAGTCTCGGCGCGCCCACCTACTAGCGATCGGGTCAGCGAGCGACGCGAGCCACGCGTCCGTCGCCGCCCGCGGCCCAGCAGGATCCGTCACGCGTGCAGTCGAGGGTGTGGTAGCCGACGTCGCTGACCTGGCGCCAGCTGCGGCCGCCGTCGGCGCTCACGCTGGTGCCCATCACGTCGCCCGACTCTCCCGTGACGACCAGGCGCTGGCCGCGGCGCGGGAGGTAGGCGACGTCCTCACCCAGGTGGGTCAGGTCACCGGCGTTGTGCCACCGGTTGCCGTGCCGGGTCACAGCAACGGCGTCCACGCCGTCGGTGGGCTCGGCGAAGTTGCCGCCGACGGCGATGCCCTGGTTCGGCGTGCGGAACGTGAGCGCGAAGACGCCCGCGGAGTCGCCCGCGGGGATCGTCGAGTCGGAGGCGCTCCACGTCAGCCCGAAGTCGTCGGAGCGGAAGATGCGGGACTCGCCGCCGCCGGAGCCGAAGTAGGCGCTGCGGCCGGCTGTGACCAGGCAGTCCCCGCTGGCGGCGAAGCCGAACTCGGTCGGCGCCTCCGGCATGCCGTCGTCGGGGAGGACGGTCCAGGACCGTCCGAAGTCCCGGGTGGAGAGGATCCGGAACCTGCCGTCGACGGGGTCGCTCATGACGAGGCCGCGGCGACCGCCGGGATAGAACGCCATGCAGTCGTAGAACGCCGCCGGGTCGTCGTTGACGAAGGCGGTGTCCCAGGTCGCCCCGCCATCGGTGGTGCGATAGATGCGCGAGGCGTCCCCGGGCCCGATGGCGAGGATCACGGCCTGCCGGGCGCTTCGTGCCTCCACGTCGCGAAAGAGCAGGCCGTCGGTGCCCGAGGGGCTCACGTCGCTCCAGCTCCGGCCACCGTCGGTGGTGCGGAAGACCCGGCCCGGGCCACCCTCGGTGGCGCTGCCGCCGGTGACCCACGCCGTGCGTCGGTCCACCGCGTCGAGGCCGCGGAAGCTCTGGTCGGCGTCGATGACGCTCTGGTCCCACGACAGCCCCGAGCCGTGGCCGTGACCGTGGCCGTGACCGTGGCCCGGCGGGCCGTGGTGAGGGCCGGCTCCGGCGTACGCCGGGATCCCCAGCACGGTGCCGATGAGCAGGGTGGACAGTACGAGCGCACCGAGTCGAGCCATTCCAGCACCATGCCCCTCCGGCACCGTCCTGTCCAGGGCCGCTGGCTAGGAGCGCTCCGGTGCGTCCAGGTCGCCGATCGCCTGGTCGAAGGCACGGTCGGCGGCCCGCCACGGCGCCGACGGCCCGCCCTCCTCGGCCAGCCCGACCAGGTGCGGGGCCAGGTCAGCGCTGAAGCCCTCGCTGGCCTCCCGGGGGAGCAGTGAGGGCAGGTTGTCGATCGCGATCACCTCCAGCGGCGCCGTGCCGCACTCCGGCGCGCCGTCGTGCAGCCGCCGGACGGGCTCCTGCCACGTGGTGATCTCGCGGTTCACGGGAAGCATGTTGGTCGGGCCGGTGACGTCACAGGTCACGTCCGCGAGCACTCGGAGTCGGCGCTCGCGGTCCAGGTCCGCCTGCTCGACGAACGGAGGGGCCGGGGTGTGCGTCACCACGCAGTTCACCAGGAGGTCGTGGCCGAGGAGTGCCTGCTTGTGCAGGTCGCGCGTCTCCTGGCGGTCCCACAGGGTCGTCGGCACCCCGGCGGTCATCAGCGCCTGCCGGGCGCCGCGACCGGACCGCCCGAGCGCCCCGGTGACCAGCGCCAGCAGCAGGTCGCCTCCCGCCTTCCCGGCCTGCGCGAGCTCCGTGTCGAGGTCGTGCTTGGCCATCGGAGCGAGCGGCGAGCTCAGCCTGCCGGCCAGGTGCAGGACCCCGAGAGCGGCGCCCACGTAGCCGGCCCAGTGGCCGAACGCGACCACCCGCCTGCCGTCCTCGCCGGTGAGGTACTCGATGTCGAGCAGCCGACCTCCGCCGCGGTGGAACCGCTCCAGGGCGCGGCGAGCGTCCTCCTGGCCCTTGAATGCGTGCGCGAAGTAGATGTGTCGGTGGCGCAGCCGCTCCGGCTCGTCGGGGAGCTCCTTGATGCCCAGGATGTAGGCGTCGTCGGGTGCGTCGGTCCAGGTGCCCTCGCTCACCACGGACGCCCCGGCTGCGGCGTACTCCTCGATGGCGAAGACCCGTTGGGCCGACTCCTCGACGCTCACCCGGAGCCCGGCGTCGAGCAACCGCGTGACGTCGGCCGGCACGAGGGGTGCCCGCCGCTCGGTGCCGCGGGACTCGGACCTGATCCACACATGGACGGGCTGCATGCGCTCAGGATGCCACCGCCGCGGTCGCTGACCGAGGCCGCCCGACCCGAGGTCGAATGCGGACTAGACCCACCCCAAGTCGCTTCCCAGTCGGTCCCCAGGGCCGGCGCGCACGCTGCTCCCACCGATCAAGGACCGCACTCTGACAGGGAGCAGCACCGTGAACCGCATCCTCTACCGCCTCGGTCACAGCACCGCGGCGCACCCGTGGCGGACGATCTCCGCCTGGCTCGCCGCCGTCGCGATCGCCGTCGTCGCCGCAGGTGCCTTCGGCGGCACCTTCCACGACGACTACGACGTCCCGGACGCGCCCGCCCAGAGCGGCATCGAGCAGCTGCGCACCCACCTGCCGGAGAGTGGCGGTACCTCGGCGCAGGTCGTCGTCCACGATGCCGACGGCGACGCTCTCGCGACAGCAGACCTCGACGACCTGGCGCAACGGCTGCTGGTCGTCGACCACGTCGCCGCCGTCGCGCCACCCCGGATCTCCGAGGACGGCGACACCGCGCTCGTGACGGTGCTCTACGACGTCCCGGTCACCGACCCCGACCTGGTCGGGAACGGCGGCTACGCCCCGCTCGTCGAGGCGGTCCAGCCGCTGCGCGACGCCGGGCTCCAGGCCGAGCTCGGCGGCGAGCTGCCGGGCAGCACCGAGTCGGTCATGCAGGGCACCGGCGAGCTCGTGGGGGTGATCGCGGCGCTGGTGATCCTGGTGATCGCGTTCGGCTCGGTCGTGGCCGCCGGCCTGCCGGTCGTGGTCGCGCTGATGGGTCTCGGCGTCGGATCCGCCGGGGTCGCTCTCCTGGCCAGCACGATGGACGTCAGCACCTCCGCGCCGACCGTGGCCACCATGGTCGGGCTCGGCGTCGGCATCGACTACGCGCTGCTGCTCGTCAACCGGCACGTGGAGTTCCTGCAGACCGGCCTGCCGAAGCACGAGGCCGCCGGCCGTGCGCTGGCCACAGCCGGCCGCTCCGTGGTCTTCGCCTCCCTCACCGTGCTCATCTCGCTGATGGGCCTGCGACTCGGAGGACTGTCGGTCTACTCGACCTTCGGCTACGCCACCGCGATCGCCGTGGTCGCCGTCCTCGCTGCCGCGATGACGCTCGTCCCGGCACTGTGCGGGCTCGCCGGCAACCGGCTGCTGCCGCGCCGGACCCGCAAGGGCCGCACCCCTGCGGAGAAGGCACCGCTCACCGCCCGGTGGGCCGCGCGTGTGGTCCGTCGCCCGATCGCGGCCGGTCTGGCTGCGCTGGTCTTCCTCCTCCTGCTCGCCGCCCCCGTCCTCGGGATGCGCACCTGGCCCCAGGACGGCAGCAGCAGCAGCCTCGAGACCTCCCAGCGCCAGGCCTACGACCTGGTCGCCGAGGAGTACGGCGCCGGCGCCAACGGACCGTTCACCATCGTCGTCGATCCGGCGTCGGCCGACCCGCAGGCGGTGGCCGCCGAGGTCGCCGAGCACCCGGGCATCGCCGGTGTCACCGCTCCGACCACCTCCCCGGACGGTGCCATCAGCGTGTTCGAGGCCCAGCCGGTCCACGGGCCGGCCGACGAGGAGATCGCGGGCCTGGTCGACGACCTGCGCGCCGACCTCCCCGACGGCGTCGAGGTCACCGGGCTGACGCCGATGTTCGCCGACATCGTGGACCTCCTCGACGGACGACTCTGGATGGTCGTCAGCTTCGTCGTCGGCGTCTCGGTGCTGCTGCTGGCGATGATGTTCCGCTCGATCGTCGTCCCGGTGAAGGCCGCCGCGATGAACCTGCTGTCCATCGCCGCGTCGTACGGCGTGCTGGTGGTCGTCTTCCAGTGGGGGTGGGGCGCCGGCCTGGTCGGGATCGACCACCCTGTCGCGGTGTCGACCTGGATCCCGATCCTGAACTTCGCCATCCTCTTCGGGCTGTCGATGGACTATGAGGTGTTCCTGCTCTCGCGGATCCGCGAGCTCTGGCTGCGCACCGGGGATGCGACCGGGAGCGTCGAGGCCGGACTGGCCGCGACCGGCCGGGTGATCACGTCGGCCGCCGCGATCATGGTGGCCGTCTTCCTCGGCTTCGCCACCGAGGCGGACACCGTCGTCAAGCAGCTCGGGCTCGGCATGGCCGTCGCGATCCTCCTCGACGCCACCGTCGTTCGGATGGTCCTCGTCCCCGCGACGATGACGCTGCTCGGCAGGTGGAACTGGTGGCTGCCGGCCTGGCTCGACCGCCTGCTCCCGGGCATCGAGGCCGAGCAGCACGACGGCCCGGATGACGACGCGATGTGGAGCGAGCTGGACGAGCCGGACGTCACGAGGGTCGAGGCCTGACGGGTCCGTGCCTCAGGCGGGCCGGGGGAGCGGTCGGATCCGGCCCCCGGCCCGTTCGGGCGGCTCGACGCAGGCAGCTCGTGCGCGGGCGGCGATGTTGTCCGGGAACGGTGCCGAGCGACCTTCGGCGACGTGCACACCGAGGATCTCCTCGGTGGCGCGCAGCCGGTCCTCGACCCAGAGCTCGTGCCAGATCCACAGGAGCTTGTCGGTGGCACCGATGACCCGGGAGCGCACCTCCAGGTCGCTGTCGGACGAGACCTCGTCGAGGTAGCGCACGTGCGCCTCGACCGTGAAGAGCGAGGCGTCGCTCGCCTCGCGGTACGCCGGGCCGAGGCCCACCGCGTCCATGACGGCGTCCGTGGCGTGACCGAAGACCAGGACGTAGTAGGGCTCGGACAGGTGACCGTTGTAGTCGATCCAGGCGTCCTGGACGGGCTCGCGCCAGACAGTGGGCCCGGGAGAGGAGCCGGTGGTCACGCGCGGCCCAGCGCTCTCAGGACCGCGATCACGCCCCGGTCCCGCTCGACCACGAGGTCGTCGATGCTGCGGCCGTCTGCCTCGCGGTCGCAGCCGTCGACGACGTCGTCGCGCAGCTGAGGGGTCAGCTCGGCCGCGACGAGCCGGGTCCACGGGGCCTGCAGCGATGGCCCGAAGTGGTCGAGCATGTGCGCCATCCCTCCCGGGCCGCCGGCGAGGTGGAAGGTGAGCATCGGGCCGTGGATCGGCCAGCGCAGGCCGGGCCCGTCGGTGATGGACAGGTCGATCTGCTCGACGGTGGCCTCACCGGCGGCGACCATGTGGAGCGCCTCGCGCCAGAGTGCCTCCTGCAGCCGGTTGGCGATGAAACCGGGCACCTCCCGCTCCATGGTGATGACGGACTTGCCGGTGTGCCGGAGGAAGTCCGCGGTCCAGGCCACGGTCTCGGGGGAGGTGGCGCTGCCGCCGACCACCTCGACCAGCGGGATGAGGTACGGCGGGTTGAAGGGGTGCGCCACCACGGTGCGCTCGGGGTGGGCGCACCCGGTCTGCATCTCGCTCATGCCGTAGCCGGACGTCGACGACGAGATCACCACACCGGACGGGGTCGCGGCGTCGATGTCGGCCAGCAGGTCGCGCTTGAGCGCGAGGTCCTCGGGGGCGCTCTCCTGGACGAAGTCGGCCTGCGAGCACGCCGCGGCCAGATCGGGCTCGACGACGAGGTTGTCGATGCTGGCGCCCTCCGCCAGGCCGAGCTCGCCCAGCGCCGGCCACGCCGCCTCGACGAGGTGGCGTAGGCGGGCCTCGGCGTCCTCGGCCGGATCCCAGGCGACCACGCGGTAGCCGCGGGCCAGGAAGTAGGCCGCCCACCCGCCACCGATGACACCTGCGCCGATGCAGGCAACGGTGCGGACGTCCTCCGGTGCCGGTCGCGTGGCTCCGGATGTCATCGCGCCGTGAGCGCGAGGATCTCGCGCCCCTCGTCAGGCGTGGCCACCCGAGCGCCCATGGACTCGATGATGGTCCTGGCGCGCTCGACGAGCTGGGCGTTGGTCGCCTTCACGCCCTTGCTCAGGTAGAGGTTGTCCTCCAGGCCGACGCGGACGTGTCCGCCGAGCAGCACCGACTGCGCTACCCAGGGCATCTGCATCGGGCCGAGCGCGAACGACGCCCACACCGCGTCCGTCGGCAGCTGGTTGACCATCGCCGCGAGCGTGAGCGGGTCGGCCGGTGCGCCGTACGGGATGCCCATGCAGAGCTGGTACATCGCCGGCGCGTCGATCAGACCCTCCTCGACCAGCGTCCGGGCGAACCACAGGTGGCCGGTGTCGAAGATCTCCATCTCGCAGCGGACGCCGAGCTCCTGGATCCGCTGGGCACCCTCGCGGAGCATGTCCGGTGTACTGACGTAGACGAGACTGCCCTCGCCGAAGTTGAGGCTGCCGCAGTCCAGGGTGCAGATGTCGGGGAGGAGCTCCTCCACATGGGTCAGGCGATCGACTCCGCGCACCAGGTCGGTGCCCTCGACGAACGTCGTCGGGTCGGCCGGGTCGAGCATCAGATCGCCGCCCATGCCGGCGGTCGTGTTGATGATGACGTCGACGTCGGAGGCCCGGATCCGCTCCACGACCTCGCGGTAGAGGGCGACCTCCCGCGACCCCTGGCCTGTCTCGGGATCACGGACGTGGATGTGCACGATCGTCGCGCCCGCCCGGGCGGCGGCGATGCCGGACTCGGCGATCTGTTCCGGCGTCACGGGCACGTGCTCGGAGCGACCGACGGTGTCGCCCGCGCCCGTCAGGGCGCAGGTGATCATGACCAAGCGGTTCACGTGAGCTCTCCTTCGTTGTGGTGCAGCGGGTTCAGCGGCCCTTCCAGACCGGCGGGCGCTTCTCGGCGAACGCCGCGAAGCCCTCGAGACCGTCCTCCGACGAGTAGAGGGTCGCCACCGTCGGGAGGGTGCTGGTCGTGACCAGGTCCATGGCCTCCTGGAACCGCAGGGACTCAGCGATCCGGGCCGTCTCCTTGATAGCGGCGAAGACCAGGGGTGGGCCGGACGCGAGCAGCCGGGCGGTCTCCCAGGCGCGTGCCCGCACCGCATCGTCGTCGGGCAGCACCTCGTTGACCACGCCCCAGCGCGCCGCCTCCGCCGCGGGCATCCAGCGTCCGGTCAGGAGCAGCTCCATCGCGACGTGGTAGGGCATCCGCTTCGGCAGCTTGATGGTGGCCGCGTCGGCAAGGGTGCCGGCGTTGATCTCGGGCAGGCCGAACTGGGTGGCCTCCGAGGCGTAGATCAGGTCGCACGACAGCGCCAGCTCGAAGCCGCCGCCCATCGCCAGGCCGTGGACGGCGGCGATCACGGGCTTGTTGAGGTCGGGCAGCTCCTGGAGTCCGCCGAAGCCACCGAGCCCGTAGTCGCCGTCCACCGCGTCGCCGCCGGCCGCCGCCTTGAGGTCCCAGCCGGCACAGAAGAACTTCTCACCCTCGGTGCGCACGATCGCGACCCGCAGGTCGGGGTCGTCACGGAAGGAGGCGAAGACCCGGCCCAGCTCTCGGCTGGTGGCCAGGTCGATGGCGTTGGCTGGGGGACGGTCGAGGGTGACCTCGAGGATCCCGTCCTCGATCCGGGTCCGCACGGCCGGGCTCGTCCCAGTGCTCGTGTCAGGGCTCGTCCCAGGGCTCATCTCAGGCTCCCAACGGTCGCAGCAGCGAGCGGCTGATGATGTGTCGCTGGATCTCGGACGTTCCGTCCCAGATCCGCTCGATGCGCGCGTCGCGCCAGATCCGCTCCAGGGGGAGCTCGTCCATCAGACCCATCCCGCCGTGGATCTGGATCGCCTCGTCGGCGACCATCGCGAGCATCTCGGTCGCCGCGAGCTTGGCCATCGCGATGTCGGCGTCGGAGGCCGTGCCCTGGTCGTGCTTCCAGGCGGCGTGGAGGGTCATCAGCTCGGCCGCTCGCAGCCGGCTGGCCATGTCGGCCAGCTTGAAGCCGACCCCCTGGAAGCGGCCGATCGGCTGGCCGAACTGCTCGCGGCTCGCCGCGTGCCGGACCGCGAGGTCGAGGGCCCGCTCGGCGCGTCCCAGGCACGAGGCCGCGACCTGGAGCCGGGTGGACCCGAGCCAGGTGCCCGCGAGCTCGAAGCCCTTGCCCTCCTCGCCGAGCAGTGCCTCGTCGTCCACGCGCACGTCGTCGAAGTCGAGGATGGAGTTGGTGTAGCCGCGGTGCGACACGTTGCGGTAGCCCTCGTGCACGGTGAGCCCGGGGGTGTCGAGGTCGACCAGGAACGTCGACATCGCCGGGCGCCCGGCATCGTCGGTGCCGGTGACCGCCACCAGGATCACGAAGTCGGCCTCGTCGGCGTGGCTGATGAAGTGCTTGGTCCCGCGGATCCGCCAGCTCGCACCGTCGGGTCCGTCCTCTCGCGTGGCCCGGGTCCGCATGCCGCGCATGTCGGAGCCGGCGTCGGGCTCGGTCATCGCGAGGCAGTCGATCCTCTCACCACGCACGCACGGGTAGAGGTAGCGCTCCCGCTGCGCCTCGGTGCCGGCGAGCAGGATGTTGGACGGCCGTGGGACACCGGTGTACTGCAGCGCGTAGCTGGCCTTGCCGAGCTCCTTCTCGTAGAGCACCCAGGTCACCGTGTCGAGGCCGGCCCCGCCGACGTCCTCGGGCATGTTGGCGGCGGTCAGACCGGCGGCTCGGGCCTTGGTGCGGATCTGGGCCGCGAGCTCGGGCCGCAGCACGCCGGTGCGCTCCACCTCCGCCTCGTGCGGGTAGAGCTCGCGCTCGACGAAGGTGCGAGTCACCTCCACGATGCTGCGCTGCTCGTCGGTCAGGCCGAAGTCCATGCGGGTCCTCCTCCCGGTCCAGCCCTAGCCCCGCACCAGCGCGGCCGCGGCGGCGCCCCGACCGGTCCGGACGGCGCCCTCCATGTAGCCGGCGACCCACTGGTCGGAGCCGCAGACGTAGAAGGGTGGTTCGTGGGTACCGTGCAGCGGGCCGACCGCCTCGACGTCACCGGGCCGCCAGTTGGTGACGTAGCCCTGTGTCCAGGGATCGGTGCCCCACAGCCGGGTCCAGCTCTGCAGCGGTGCGGTCGCCTCCGGCCCGTACAGCTCGGCGATCTGGGCGAGCGCCTCGCGGGTCCGGCTGTCGGGGTCGGTGGCGGCGAAGGCGGCGTAGCGCTCAGGGGGGATCAGCGCGGACAGCACGCCGTGCTGCTGCGGCCAGGTCGAACCGAGCACGCCCTCGCTCTCCGACAGCGCGTTCTGGCCGCGTTCGCGCCAGAACGGCTCGTTGTAGGCCGCCACGAACTTGGCGGCCCATGCGTGCCGTTGTCGCCGCAGCGAGGTCAGCCGAGCCTCGCTGACGCCCTCGACGGCGATGTCGCGGGCGGGACCGGACGGGACGGCGATGACGACGGCGTCGGCGCTGACCTGCTCGCCCTGGTCTGTGGTGACCACGCAACCGGTCGCCCCGACCCGGATGCTGCGCACCGGTGTGGCCAGGCGGACATCGTGCAGCGCCGCCGCCATCGTGAGGGCGACGGTGGCGGAGCCCTCGGCGACGCGGAGGTTCTCCCACTGCTCGACGTCGTAGCTGCCCGTGGTGCCGCCCACGACGATCTTGCGGGCATAGGCGAAGAGGCTGGTCCGCTCGATGGAGCCGTCGGAGAGGCTCAGGTGGACCAGCTCCCACAGTCGCAGCACGCCGGGCGTCGCACCGACCTCACGGAGCCAGTCGCCCACGCTGAGCCGGTCGAGCCTGCTGAGGTCGGGGCACGACCAGGGGTCGTCGGGGTCGATCGACCCCATGACCTTCGCGAGGGCGGCCTCGACCTCCTCGTAGGACGTCCGATCGGCCGCCGTGCACCACGACGGCCACTCACCGACGTCGACCGAGCCGGGCACCTGGCGGGTGATCTCCCCAGGCTCCTCGACGTACGACGGGGTCAGCGTCAGCCCGAGCTCCTCGACCAGGCCGAGATAGCTGGTGTGGGCGTTGCCGACGACCTCGCCGCCCAGCTGGACCCGGCGGCCGTCGGCGAGCTCGACCTGTTCGACCCGGCCGCCGACACGCGCTCGCGCCTCCAGCACCGTGACGCTCGCACCCCCGGCCTCGAGGTCGCGTGCCGCGGACAGACCGGCGAGGCCCGCGCCCACGACGACGACATCTGCCTGGCTCATCGGAGCACCACGGTGTGCTCGGGGAGCCAGCCGAGCTCCACCCGGTCGCCGGAGCTCCAGCGTTCCTCGGTGCGCATCCGCGGAAGGTTCTGCTCGAGGACGACCAGCGTGACGTCGGGCGCGATCGACACGACGTGCTGCGTGGTCGCGCCGTGGTAGACGCTCGACACGATCGTGCCGGGCATCCTGTGCATCGCCGGGGTGAGCTCGCTGAGCCAGATCTTCTCGGGCCGCACCGCGACGCTGACCGCGTCGCCCTCGGCCGAGTCGTGGTGCCCCGGTGCCGGGATCGACACGCTCGGGGTGACGGCCACCGCTCCCTGCGACCAGATCCCGTGCATCAGGTTGCTGGTGCCGATGAACCCGGCGGCGAAGACGGAGGTCGGGTGCTCGTAGACGTCCTCGGGCGTCCCGCACTGCTCGATGACGCCCTCGTTCATGATCGCGACCCGGTCGCTCATGCTCAGCGCCTCGTCCTGGTCGTGGGTGACGAAGAGGAAGGTGATGCCGACCTCGCGCTGGATCGACTTGAGCTCGGCCTGCATCGCGTGGCGCAGCTGCAGGTCGAGGGCGGCCAGCGGCTCGTCGAGGAGCAGCACCTTGGGCTCGTTGATCAGCGCCCGCGCGAGGGCGACCCGTTGCCGCTGCCCGCCGGACAGCTGGCTCGGACGGGCCTTGGCGCGGTCGCCGAGCTCGACCAGCTCGAGCATCTGCCCGACGCGCTGATCGATAGTGCTCTTGTCCACGCCGCGTCTGCGCAGGCCGAAGCCGACGTTGCGACGCACGTCGAGGTGCTCGAAGAGGGCATAGCTCTGGAAGACCGTGTTGACGTCGCGCCGGTGCGGGGGAGTGCTGGTGACGTCGTCGCCACCGACGAGGATCGTCCCCGAGGTCGGGTCGCTGAACCCTGCGATCATCCGCAGGGTTGTCGTCTTGCCGCAGCCCGACGGGCCCAGCAGGGAGAAGAACTCCCCGCTCGCGATGTCGAGGTCGAGGCCGTCGACCACGGTGGAGCTGCCGAAGACCTTGGTCAGGCCGCGCAGCGAGACGGACGGGGTCGGGTCGGTGCTCATCGGCGCTCGCCTCCGGTGATCAGGTCCAGGCTGGACGACCCACGGCTGAAGAGCCGGGGGATGGTGAGGGCGGCCACGATCAGCACCGCGGAGGCGACCAGCATCAGGGTGCCGATCGCGTTGATGGCAGGGGAGACCCCGAAGCGGATCGAGGAGTAGACACGCACCGGCAGCGGCTGGGGGTCGACTCCGGTGGTGAAGAACGCGAGCACGAAGTCGTCGAAGACGAGGGCGAAGACGAGCAGGCCGGCGCCGACCAGCGCCGGCACCAGGGTCGGCAGGATGACCTGGCGCAATGCCTGGAACGGCGTGCAGCCCAGGTCGCGGGCGGCCTCCTCGACCTCCAGCGAGATGCCGGACAGGCGTCCGCGCACGATCACGGTCACGTAGGCGATCGAGAAGGTGATCTCGGCCAGGACGACCGTCGTCATCGACAGCTTGAGGCTGATCCCGGTGAAGAGCAGCAGTGCCGCCACCCCGGTGACGATCTCGGGGGTCACGAGGGGGAGCAGGGTGACCGCTCCGATCGCGCGGGTGCGGCGCGACCGGACCCGCTCGAGGCCCAGGGCGAGCATCGTGCCGAGCACGAGCGACCCGAGCGTCGCGATGGTGGCGATCCTGAGACTCGCCAGGAGGGAGTCGACCAGTGCGGCATCGTGGAAGAACTCGTCGTACCAGCGCAGGCTGAAGCCGGAGAACGACGACAGCGACTTCTTGTCGTTGAAGCTGAACAGCGCCACCGCCAGGATCGGCAGGTACAGCCAGGCGAAGAACACCACCGTCGCCGCTACGGCGAACCGCGGCTTGCGCTCCAGCTTGCGCGCCCGGGCCATCAGAGCTCACGGGTCCGGGTCGAGGAGGCGCGCAGGTAGACGACCATGAGGACGGTCAGCGCCGCCATCATCGCGACGGTCATCGCCGAGCCGAGCGGCCAGTTCTGGCCCTCGCTGAACTGCTGCTGGATCAGGTTGCCCATCATGTAGGTGTTGGCACCGCCCAGCAGCTGCGCGCTCACGAAGTCGCCCAGCGCCGGGAGGAACACCAGCAGGATGCCGCCGTAGAGGCCCGCTCGGGTCGCGGGCAGGGTCACGCTGAAGAACGTGCGCACCGGGCCGTGGTAGAGATCCTTGCCCGCCTCGATGAGGGACACGTCCAGGCGCTCGAGGGAGGCGTAGACCGGCAGGATCATGAACACCACGAAGCCGTAGACGAGACCACCGATCACCGCCCCGGGCGTGTTGAGGAAGGTGATCCCGTCCGCCAGGCCGATCCCACGCAGGCCGCTGTTGACCAGCCCGTCGTCGGAGAGCAGCGCCTTCCAGGCGTACATGCGGATCAGGTAGCTGGCGAAGAACGGCACCACGATCGCGGCGATCAGAGCGTTCTTGTAGCGCCCGCCGTAGAGGGCGATCGTGTAGGCGACCGGATAGGCGATCAGCACCGAGATGATGACCGTGGCGACCGCATAGGCCAGCGAGCGCAGGAACAGCTCGAGGTAGACCTCGTTCCAGAGCGCGCGGTAGTTGGCGGTGCTGGTGGCGAAGACCGGGAACCCGTCGTTGGTGGTGCGGCCGAACGAGAGCAGGACGATGATCACCATGCCGGAGACGAAGAACGCCACCATCCACGCGGTCGGGAGGGCGAGCAGCGACCCCCACAGCCGGGTGCGCTGCGCCGATCGAGGGGCGGCTTCGCCGGCCGCCACTCAGCTGGCCTTCACTTCGGTCCACATCGCCGCCCGGCGCTGGACCTCGTCGGCCGGCAGCAGCCGGAAGACGTTCTCGTTCTCGAGGTCGGAGATCTCGACGTTGCAGGCCGGCACGTCCTTGGTCAGGTCGGCGAAGGCCGGCAGCGCGTCTCGGACCGGCATCGGGTAGTAGAGGTAGTTCATGTTCTTGACGGCGTTCTCGGGGCGGAGCAGGTAGTCGATGAACAACATCGCGGTGCCGGGGTGCTTGGCGTTGGTCGGGATCGCGTAGGCGTCCGAGTTGATCGGCGTGCCCTCGAGCGGCGCCTCGAAGGCGTAGTCGCTGGGATCGTCGGCCAGCCCCTCCTGGAGATAGAGGAAGTCACCGCTCCACATGTGGTGCACCCACGCGTCGCCACCGATCATGTTGTTGATGTCGTCGGAGGAGTACGCCCGGAGGTACTCCTTCTGGCTGATCAGCAGGTCCTTCATCTCGGCCAGCTCCGACTTCTCGGCGGTGTTCACGTCGAAGCCCAGGAGCAGGGCCGCCATCGCCAGGGCCTCGTCCTGGTCGTCGAGGGTGAAGATCCGACCGCGCGCCTCGTCGTTCCAGAGATCGTTCCAGCTGCCGGTCATCGAGGAGACCTTGTCGGTGCGCCAGCCGATCCCGGTCTTGTAGACGGTGAAGGGGACGCTCACCTCGGACCCGGCGTCGTACCAGGGCTCGTTGTAGTAGGAGCCGGAGTAGAAGACCTGATCGGCGTTCTGCAGCTCGGCGTGGTCGATGGAGCGGAGCTTGCCCTCCCGCTTGAGCTTCTCGACCCACTTGGCGATCGGGAAGACGATGTCGTACTGGTTGCCGGCCGCGAGCTTCGCGTACATGCCCTCCATCGAGTCGTAGTTGGACTCGATGACCTTGACGCCGTACTCCTCCTCGAAGCCCTTGACCACCTTGGGCGCGAGGTAGTCGGCCCAGTTGAAGTAGACGAGGTCGCCGTCGACCTCCGCCTTCGCCGACGGCGGGAGCGGTGCATCGGTCGGTGCGTCGTCGCGGATGTAGGCACATCCGGGCAGTGTCAGGGATGCGCCGAGCGCGAGACCCCCGGTCAGGAACCCCCGCCGCGAGGGCTGGGTGGGAGGGCGACCGGGGCGTCGGGTCATGCGTGCGCACCGCCTGTGAACGGTGCGGGTGCCGGGAGCGGGCCGTCGTGGCCGACCAGCACCCCGACCATGGTGGCGATCGTGGTGCGCGCCTCGTCGAGTCCGAGGTTCGGGTCGTCGGCCAGGACCCGGGCGCCGAGCCCGTCGGTGAGGGCGACGGCCGTCTCAGCGATCGCCCGGGGATCCAACGTGGTCACGAAGACTCCGATGTGCAGGCCGTCGCTGATGATGTCCGCGACCGTGACGTAGAGGTCCTCGTAGAGCTCCGCCCCGACCTTGGCCAGGTGGGCGTCGCGGATGCAGAGCAGCGCGAGCTCCTGCCAGAGCAGCCACTCGTCCGCGCGCTGCTGGTCGCTCGGCAGGCACCGGTCGAGGAACGACGAGAGCTGCACCGCCGGGCTTCTCCCGGCACTCGCCAACGCGCGCTTGTTGAGCTCGGCCGACACCTCGTGGGAGTAGGTGAGCACCTCGCCGAAGAGGAGCTCCTTGGTGTCGAAGTGATAGTGCAGCAGGCCCGTCGACACCCCTGCGGTGCGGGCGATCGCGGCCATCCGGACCTGGGCGAGCCCGTCGCGGACGATGCACTCCGCAGCGGCGGCCAGGATCCGAGAGCGGGCATCGGCAGCGGCCTGCTCGCGCTGGCTGGATCGGGGCGTCGACGTGACTTCCATGGCCTCCACCGTGTCTGACTGTTCAGTCAGTCAGCGATGCTAGGATCCCGCGGGTGAGGCGTCAAGGGTCGCCACCGGCGCGGTCGGCGGACCGCATCGACGCGCTCTTCTCGCCCAGCACGGTCGCGATCATCGGCGCCAGTGGCGACTCGGCGAAGTGGGGCCACATCCTCGCCCGGCGTGCCCTGGCGGCGCGTGGCGGCCGGACGGTGCTCCTGGTGAACCGGCGTGGCGGCGAGATCCTGGGCGAGGTCGCACACCGTTCTGCCGCCGCCGCTGTGGCCGCATGCGGTGCGAGGATCGACCTGGCCGTCGTGTGTGTCCCCGTCGACGGGTTCGTGGCCGCGGTGGCCGACGCCGTCTCCGCGGGCGCACGCGCTGTCGTGGCGATCACCGCCGGGTTGTCCGAGTCAGGTGCGCAGGGGGCTCGTGCGGAGGCCGAGGCCCTGGAGATCGTCCGGGGAGCGGACGCCGTGCTGGTCGGCCCGAACTGCCTGGGCGTCGCCGACACCACGACCGGGCTCCAGCTCGCTCACGCCGTCCTGCCGGTCGGCGACGTCGCGGTGCTCAGCCAGAGCGGCAACCTGGTCCTCGACCTGGCCGGGCTCCTGGCCGACCGCGGGCTGGGCGTGTCCCGGTTCGTGTCGCTGGGCAACCAGGCGGACCTCGGCCTCGTCGACCTCCTGCGCGCGTGCATCGGCCACGAGGGGACCCGGGCGGTCGCGGTCTACGTCGAGGACTTCGTCGACGGCCGCGCCTTCCTCGACGCGGCTCGCGGTCTGCGCGACGCGGGCAAGCCGCTGCTCCTGCTGGCGCCGGGGCGCAGCGACGCAGCGGTGCGCAGCGCGGTCTCCCACACCGGCTCGCTGACCAGCGCCTCGATGGTGATCGACGCGGCCTGCGCGGCAGCCGGTGCGCGCCGGGTGGACCACCCGACCCAGCTCGCCGACCTGCTGGTCGCGCTGCGCGCCCCGTGGCGGATGGCCGGTCGTCGGGTCGCGATCCTCACCGACGGCGGTGGGCACGGTGCGGTCGCCGCCGACGCTCTCACGTCGGTCGGGTTGTCGACCCCGGTGCTCGCCGGCACGGTCACCACCGAGCTCGCCGACGCACTCGGGAAGCAGGCGACGGTGACCAACCCGGTCGACCTCGCCGGGGCGGGGGAGCAGGACGTCGCACGCTATGCCAGCGCCGCGCAGCTCCTACTGGCCTCCGACGAGGTCGACGGGGTACTGCTGACCGGCTACTTCGGTGGCTACTCGACGGGGCAGTCCCGACTGAACGGGCCCGAGCTCACCGCGGCCCGCCAGATGGCCGAGGTCGTCTCGGGCCAGGGCAAGCCTCTCGTGGTCCAGACGATCTATCCCGACGGTCCGGCAGCCAAGGCGCTGCAGGCTGCGGGCATCGCGGTGCACCGTGACATCGACCGCGCGTGTGCGGTGCTGGCCGGTGTCGTCGAGCCCGCACCGGCCGGTCTCGCAGACGAGATCCCGCCCCCAGCATCACCCGTCGTCGACACGTCGTACGCCGCGGCGCGGACCCTGTTCGCCGGCGTCGGCATCGCGTTCCCGGCGGCCCTCAGTGTCCTCGACGCCGCCGGGCTGGAGGCCGCGCTCGAGGCTCCGGGACTGGACCTTCCCCTGGTGCTCAAGGCCACCGGACGAGTGCACAAGTCCGAGGGGGGCGGCGTGGTCGTCGGGCTGAACGACCGGGAGGCCGTGCGCTCGGCCTACGAAGACCTGGTCGCCCGGTTGGCGCCGCCGGCGGTCTCCGTGGAGGCGATGGTCGACCTGGCCGACGGCGTCGAGCTCGTGGTGGGGGGCGTGCGCGACCCGAGGTTCGGCGCGGTCGTGATGGTCGGCCTCGGTGGGATCTTCACCGAGGTGCTCGGAGACACCGTGTGCGCGATCGGCCCGGTGTCGGCCCAGGCGGCTCGGGAGCTCCTGCTGTCCTTGCGCGGTGCCGCGGTGCTGCTCGGTGCACGGGGGCGCGCGCCGGTCGACCTGGACGCGCTGGCCGAGGTCGTAGCCCGAGTCTCGCGCCTCGCGGCCGCTCATCCCGAGATCCTCGAGCTGGAGCTCAACCCGGTGCTCGCCGGCCCCACCGGATCGCTCGCGCTGGACGCGCGCGTCGTCCTCGGGTGACGGATCAGTCGGCCTGCACGTCGCGCAGGTAGCGCTGGTCGAACCCGTGGACCCAGGAGTCCTTGGCCGGGAAGACGCCGTGGTCGAAGGTCCGTGACGTCACGCCGCGCTGGACCCGCTCGCACGCCTCGTTGTCCTGCCGGGTCACCCGCTCGTTGAACTCGACGACCGGCATGGGATCGAAGCCTGGCTTCGCGAGTGCCTCGGGGCTGAAGAGGTACTCCGTCACCAGTCGGCAGCTGCGCGGGCCGGTCGGGAACACGGCGGTGGCCAGGCAGCTCGACCCGTCGATGTCGAGGAACATCGTCGGATAGACGCCCGCGCCGTAGTAGGACTCCGGGTCGTCCTGCCCCGTGAAACCGGGCAGCAACGGCAGCCGCAGCCGCGGGTCGTCGACGATCGCCGTGCGACCGTCGGCCAGCGCGACGCCGCCGTCCTCGCGCCCGCTCTCGAAGATGTCACCCTTCCGGTACGCCGGGACGACCGCCACCAGCTCGGGGTGGATCGTCGGGCAGTGCAGGCACTCGTTGTAGTTCTCGAGCACGATCTTCCAGTTGGCCTGCACCTCGTTGGTCGTGACGTGGGCGATCTGCAGGTCGGCCAGTCCGAACCGGGCGAGCCCCAACGTCTCGTCCTGCTGGTCGGCGAGGTGCTCGACCAGCGGGCGGGGCTCGTCGCGGGAGAGGTTGACGAAGACGAAGCCCTCCCAGACGTCGACGTGGACCGGCCACAGCGAGGTCGAGGGACGGTCGATCTCGTCCTTCTCGATCATCGGTGTGGTCACGAGCGTCCCGTCCAGGGCATAGCCCCAGGCGTGGTAGGGGCAGCGAAGGTGGGTGCGGACCTCCCCCTGCTCGTCGTCGCAGATCCGGGAGCCGCGGTGTCGACAGACGTTGTAGAAGGCGCGGATCTGCTCGTCCTTGCCCCGCACCACCAGGACGCTCTCGTCGGCGATCTCGACCCGCAGCCAGGAGCCGGGCCTGGGGAGCCGTTCGGCGCGTCCGACGTAGACCCAGTTGCGGTAGAAGACCCGCTCCTTGTCGAGGGCGTAGGTCTCGTCGGAGTGGTAGGCCACCCCGGGCAGCGTCTTCCGGATCTTGCTGGCCATTCTGCTGACTGTACAGTCAGCGAGTTGGCCTGTCACGACTCGCGAGCACCGCTAGAAGCCGAAGCGCTCCCGCTCGCGCCGGACCCACTCGGCCGCCAGCGGCACCTTCCACGTGGCGCACAGCTCGAGCGCGCGATCGGCGTGCCGGGCGGCGAGGTCCGCCTGCCCGGTCGCGTGCGCTGCCATGGCGAGGAACATGTCGACCGGTCCGATCGCGGTGCCCGATCCGGCGCACGCTGGCTGGCCGGCCAGGTCGATCAGGCGGGCGTACGCCGCCGCGGCGAGCTCCGGCTCGCCCAGGTAGCAGGCGGCCTCGGCCCCCATGCTCCACGCCATCGGCGAGAACCAGGTGTCGGACTCGATTCCGGCGGCGACGCCCTCGGGGTGGGCGTCGAGCCAGGCCCGCGCTGCGTCCAGGTGTCCGGTGCGGCACTGGACGGCGACGACCGTGGTGTCGATCGGCAGGAAGGTGGACTCCGTCAGGGCCAGCAACCCCTCGAGCATCTCCTCGTCGCGCCCCTGCCACAGCATCTGCATCATGAACGCTCCGGCGACCGACTCCTCGTAGCCGGTGATCGAGACGGTCTCACCGATCCGGAGCATGTGCGCGATGGTCTCGGTGACGGTGTCGAAGCGGCCCCGCATCGCGGCCCAGGAGACCTCGACGGAGTCGAGGAGCAGCAGCGCGTAGACGTGGCGCAGGTGCTCGGCGACGCCGCGCCCGGCAGCCAGGCTCTCGTCGAGGATCGCGACGTCGCCGAGCTCACCGGCGGCCACGGCCCGCAAGGTGTGGGCCGAGCCGAGGGCCAGCCCGTCGTCGAGCTCGGTGGCCAGCGCCACCGCGTCGGTGGTCAGCTCCAGGCGTTGCCGGGCGGTCCCACCTCGCCAGATCGCGATCGAGGCGTGCAAGGAGGCCGTCAGCGTCAGCTCCGGCTCACCCAGCCGCCTGGCCATCGCGACCGCCTCCTCGGCGAGCGCCTCGCGCTCGTGGGTGGTGGAGTCGTAGTAGATCTCGCCCGCGAGGGCGAGCATCACCCGGCAACGTCGTGGGTCGTCGTCGTCGGGCAGCGCGTCGAGCGCTCGCCGGAGCGCGTCGACCATCACGGGGTCCACCTGCGCGTGGGCAGCGGACTGCCACAGCGCGCCGGTGCTGGTCATCACTCCGGCCCGGATCAGCAGGTCGAGGTCGTCGACCTCGTCGGCCACCTCGACGGCCTCGTGGGCGACCTCGCGCAGCTCGATCCACCGGCCGGCTCGACGCAGCACGTCGGCCAGGTCGGCCAGGATCTCGAAGCGGGCGCGCTCGCCGGAGGCCGGGTCCGCGTCCTGGGCGCGCAGCGCGTGCTCGAGCATCTCGAGCGCCTCGACGTAGGCGTAGACCGCGGTCGCCGAGCGGGCCGCGGCCTGGGCCGCCGGCCAGGCGTCGCCGACGTGTCGTGGACCCGCGGCCAGCCAGTGACGGGCCACCTCCGCCTCGCGCCCGCGGA
>JBAWHI010000440.1:0-6949 GCA_049593675.1 Nocardioides sp. | reverse complement strand
AGAACGGCTCCATCTCCTCGGCCCGGAACATGCTGCCCGGGTCGAAGTCGTCGTACTGCGTGAGGTTGTTGGAGAACCCGTACTCCTCCCCCACGAGCAGGATGACGCCGCCCTTGTAGCCGAGCAGGCCGCCGATCGCGAAGCCCACGAGCACCACCAGGACCGAGAGGTGGAAGAGCAGGTTGCCGGCCTCGCGCAGGTAGCCGCGCTCGGCCGAGACGTAGTCCTCGGCGGTCGTCAGCCGATACCGTCGGCGCTTCAGCGCGGCGCGCGCCCGCTCCAGCACGACGTCGGGAGCATCGGCGCTCCCGTACGTCGCGTGCTCGGGCAGCCGGGTCAGGTTCCGCGGTGCCGCGGGCGGCTGGGCGCGCATGCCGCGCCAGTAGTGGAAGGTCCGCGGCACGATGCACCCGACGAGCGAGAGCATCAGCAGGATGTAGATCGCGGAGAACCACGGGGAGTCGTAGACCGAGAACAGTCCGAGCCGCTCGTAGATCGGCGTCAGCTTCGGGTGGTCGGCCTGCCAGTTCGAGGTCTTGAGGGAGTCGACGCCCTCCTGCGGGATGATCGATCCCGGGATCGCGGCCAGGGCCAGCAGGAGCAGCAGGACCAGCGCGGTGCGCATCGAGGTGACCTGTCGCCAGGTCCAGCGCAGCAGCTCGCGCAGGGTCAGCTCGCCGGGCCGACGGTCGTCGTCCGACGGTCGGGTGCTCAGCGACGTCCGGGGCTCGGCGCTCATACGATCGTCTCCGTGTCGCTGACGAGGCGGACCTGGAGCCAGGTCACGGCCTCGGCCCACCAGCCCGTCAGGAGGAGCACTCCGACGGCGATGAGCATGATGCCGCCCCCGCGCGTCACCCAGACCTGGTGGCGGCGCACCCAGCCGATCGTGGCGAGGGCCTTCTCGTAGGCCAGTCCGGCCAGGATGAAGGGCAGTCCGAGTCCGACCGCGTAGACGCCCGACAGGAAGGCGCCGCGTCCGGCGCTGCCCTCGGTGAGCGCGAGGCCGCTGATCACCGCCAGGGTCGGGCCGATGCACGGCGTCCAGCCGAGCCCGAACAGGAAGCCGAGCACCGGCGCCGCAGCCAGGCCGACGGCCGGCACCCGGTGCACCCGCCACTCGCGGTTGAAGCCGGGGAGCCAGCCGGCGAAGGCGAGCCCGAGCCCGATGGTGACGACGCCGAGCACGATCGCGAGCTCACGGTCCCACCGCACCAACCAGGCCCCGAGGGCTCCGGTGAGGGTCCCGAGGATGACGAACACCGTCGCGAAGCCGGCGACGAAGAGGATCGAGCCGAGGAACATCCGGCCGCGGCGGGTGCCGGCGACGCCGTTCGCGAGGTCGGCTCCGGACAGTCCGGTGGCGTAGGAGAGGTAGCCGGGCAGCAGCGGGATCACGCACGGCGAGAAGAAGGAGACCAGGCCGGCGATCAGCGCGACGGGCACGGCCAGCAGCAGCGAGCCGGAGTACGCCGTCTCCTGGAACCAGTCAGCCACCGGTGGTGCCCGTCGATCCGGTCGCGACGTCGTCCACGAGGTCGACCAGCGTCTGCTCCGACGGCAGCGCGCCCAGGATGCTGGCCGCGATCCGGCCCTCGTCGTCGAGGACCACGAACGCGGGGATGGTCTTCGGGCCCAGGGTGTTCGGGAACTGCAGCAGCGCCCGGCCGTCGGGGGAGAAGAACGACGAGTAGGGGATGTCGTAGGTCCGCTCGAAGGCCTGCGCCGGTGTCGTCGACGCGTCACGGATGTTGATGCCGACGAACTCGGCCCGGTCGTCGAGGGTCTCCGCGGCCGAGACGACCTCGGGGGCCTCGGCCTGGCACGGCCCGCACCACGAGCCCCAGACCACCACGACGGCCGGCTTGCCCCGCAGGTCGGCGAGGTCGAGCGGCTGTCCGTCGAGGTCCTCCCCGGTCAGCTCGACCGGCTCACCCCGATCGGCCTCATCGATCGCGCGGACCGCGCCGTTGCCGCTGACGAAGCCCTTGTCACCGGTCCCCTCGAGCGAGGAGCAGCCGGTCAGCAGGAGCGCGCAGCAGGCGAGAGCGGACAGGAGGGTCCGCCCGGCCCCGTGGACGAGTCGCATGATCAGGGCCGGTTCTCCTCGGGGGCGTTGCCCGCGGAGAACGGCGCCGAGCGATCCTTGAGCGGGATCAGGTCTCCCGCCGGCTCCGAGTAGCTCACCTGGGTGAGCCGGTCGCCGACGAAGTGCAGGGACGTCAGCGAGCACAGCGTGCACTGGCGCTTGCGGGGGTCGTGCAGCTGGCGGCGACCCTCCACGTGCAGGCGCGTGGTCCAGATCGGCAGCTGGTGGGAGACGATCACGGCCTCGTGGCCGGCGGCCGCCTCCCGGGCATCGGCCACCGCCGCCATCATCCGGACGACGATCTCCTGGTGCGGCTCGCCCCAGGACGGGCGGGCGGGGTTGTAGAAGTGCCGCCAGATGCGGGGTCGCTTGATGATCGACCAGGCACCCTGACCGAAGCTGAGACCTTCCAGCTTGTTGGCCGACTCGATGACCCGATCGTCGGTGACGATGTCGAGTCCGCGCGCGGCCGCCAGCGGCTGCGCGGTCTCCTGGGCGCGCTCGAGCGGCGAGACCCGCAGATGCACGATGTCGCGCTCACCGACGCTCTCGGCGATCCGCTCGGCCATCAGGCGGCCACGCTCCGAGAGGTGGAAGCCGTCGCGGCGGCCGTAGAGGATGCCCTCGGGGTTGTGCACCTCCCCGTGGCGCAGCAGGTGGACGATGGTGTCGGGGGTCTGGCTCACGCGGTCTCCTCCTGGGCGGTGGCCGCGGCGCGCGCGGCGTGGGGCAGGGCGTCCAGGACCGCTTGGACGGCACGGTCGTCGTGGGCCGCCGACAGGAACCACGTCTCGAACGCCGACGGCGGCAGGTAGACACCGTGCTCGAGCATCGCGTGGAAGAACGCCGCGTACGCCGCCTGGTCGGTCCTCGACGCATCGTCGAAGTCGCGCACGGCGCCCCCGGCAGGATCGGCCAGGAAGACCGAGAACATCGTGCCGGTGGCCTGGACGACGTGCGCGACGCCCGCCCTGCTCAGCGCGTCGGACGCGGCGGTCTTGATCGTGTCGGCGGCAGCACCGATGTGGGTGTAGACGTCGTCGGTCGCGAGCCGCAGGGTGGCGAGACCGGCGGTGGTCGCGATCGGGTTCCCCGAGAGCGTGCCCGCCTGGTAGACCGGCCCCTCGGGCGCGAGGTGGGACATCACGTCGGCGCGGCCGCCGAAGGCCGCGGCGGGGAAGCCGCCGCCCATCACCTTGCCGAAGGTGACCAGGTCGGGGACCCAGCCCTCGACCGCTCCGTCCAGTCCCCACTGCCCCTGGCGCGAGGCGCGGAAGCCGGTCATGACCTCGTCGCTGACGAACAGCGCCCCGTGACGGGCGCAGGTCTCGGCCAGGAACCGGTTGAAGCCGGGCTCCGGCGGCACGACGCCCATGTTGCCGGGAGCGGCCTCGGTGATCAGGCAGGCGATCCGGTCGCCGTGCTCGGCGAACACCTTCTCGACGGCCGCGCGGTCGTTGTAGGGCAGCACGAGGGTGAGCGCGGTCGACGACTCCGGCACCCCGGGCGTCCCGGGGAGCGCGAAGGTCGCCAGCCCCGATCCCGCGGAGGCCAGCAGGGCGTCGACGTGGCCGTGGTAGCAGCCGGCGAACTTCACGACGACCTCACGACCGGTGAAGCCGCGCGCCAGCCGGATCGCCGACATCGTCGCTTCGGTGCCCGATGACACGAAGCGGACCCGCTCGACACAGGCGCGCCCGACGATCTCCTCGGCCAGCTCGACCTCGGGCTCGGTCGGGGTGCCGTACGACGTGCCACGCGCGACCGCCGCGGAGACCGCGGCCTGCACCTCCGGGTGGGCGTGCCCGAGCAGCATCGGCCCCCAGGAGCAGATCAGGTCGACGTACTCGCGGCCGTCGACGTCGGTGAGCCAGGCGCCGGCCGCCGATCGGATGAACCGGGGCGTGCCGCCGACGGCGTTGAACGCGCGAACCGGCGAGTTCACTCCCCCCGGGGTCACCGCGCGTGCGCGGGCGAACAGCTCGCGGGAACGGGTCTCGTCTGCGGTCACCGCACCATTGTCCCCGAGCCGGCCAACCGGCCGAATTCGAGGGTCGCCGGGGGGCCGGGGCGGGTGGTCCGGACCACGTCGACCTGGTCGATGCAACGCGTTTCACCGTCATGACCTGCGGGAATGGTCGTCACGTGACCAGGGGGCCTGAGATCGTGACGCCCGTGGTCGCGTAACCGGCGACCGGGGCGCTCGTTGTACCGGTCACCGCGTGGCGAGGGACACGCAACCGTCGTGGGAGCTGGGAGAGTGCGGGAGATGTCGAAGAGTCGATTCGGTCGCGGCCAGAAGGCCATGGCACTGGTGCCGCTCGCCGTGCTGTCCGCCGCTTGGACCGCGAGCATCGCCGGCACGGGCGCCGGCACCCTCAGCGCATCGGCCGAGACCACGACCGACACCTCCGACACCCGTCTGCCCGACGGATCGACCGTGCCGACCCGGGCGATCAAGGCCCCCGCCAGCGTCTCGTCGCCCTCCGGCCGCGTGGCCCCCGGCGTCCGCGGCAACGCCGACCGGGTGGTCTCCACCGCCTCCACCTCCGGCATCCCGGCCGCCGCGCTGGCGGCCTACCAGCGCGCCGAGACCGTCATCAACGCCGCCGACAAGGCGTGCAACATCTCCTGGCAGCTGGTCGCGGCGATCGGCCGCGTCGAGTCCGACCATGGCCGGACCAACGGCAACAGCCTCAACGCCGACGGCGTCGCGAAGCCGGGGATCTACGGCATCGCGCTGGACGGCTCCAACGGCACCAGCCGGATCCCGGACACCGACGCCGGGCAGTACGACTCCGACGCGAAGTTCGACCGGGCGATCGGCCCGATGCAGTTCATCCCGTCCACGTGGTCGGTCGTCGGCGTGGACGCTGACGGCGACGGCGAGCGCAACCCGCAGGACATCGACGACGCGGCTCTCGCGTCGGCGGTCTACCTGTGCTCCGGCGACGAGGACCTCTCGACCGTCACCGGCCAGCGCAGCGCGGTCTACCGCTACAACCACAGCTCGTCGTACGTCGACCTCGTGCTCTCGATCGCGAACGCCTATCTGCAAGGCGAGTTCACCTCGGTCCCGAACGGCACGACGTCGGCGGGCTACGTGGTGCCGGCGGACCCGGCCCCGCAGCAGCAGGGTCCCCAGACGCCTCCGAAGAGCTCGCAGCCGGGCACCGGCGGCTCCGGTGGCGGCGGCGAGGCTCCCGCTCCGGAGCCCAGCGAGCCGCCCGCACCGGCGCCGACCCAGCCGGCGACGCCCGGTGATGGCGGCGGCGGCGGCGGAGGAGGCGGCGGCGGCGGACTGCCGAGCCTCCCGGTCCCGACACTCCCCCCGCTGCCGTCGACCTCGATCCCGCCCGTCGACACGGTGCTCTCCTACGCCCAGGCCGTGCTGAGGTGCACGCGCGAGGGCTACATCGACAACATCCTCAGGAGCGACGACCCGTTCGACAAGTGCGTCTACCGCTACACGCACTGAGGGACCTGCCGGGCGACACCGCCACCCGCAGGGCTCAGTCGCGCAGCAGCCGGGCGGCCTCGGCCGCCCAGTAGGTCAGCACCACGTCGGCACCGGCGCGCCGGATCGAGGTCAGCGTCTCGAGGATCGCAGGCTCGCGGTCGATCCAGCCGTGGGCGGCCGCGGCCTCGACCATGGCGTACTCCCCCGAGATGTTGTAGGCCGCGACGGGCACGTCCACCGCGTCGCGGACCCGGCGCACCACGTCGAGGTAGGCGAGCGCGGGCTTCACCATCACCATGTCCGCCCCCTCCTGCACGTCGAGGAGCGCCTCACGGACGCCCTCCAGCGCGTTGGGCGAGTCCTGCTGGTAGGTCTTGCGGTCCCCCTGCAGCGAGGAGTCGACCGCCTCCCGGAAGGGTCCGTAGAAGGCGGAGGCGTACTTCGCGGAGTAGGCGAGGATCCCCACGTCGGAGTGCTCCGCGGCGTCCAGCGCGGTGCGGATGACGCCCACCTGGCCGTCCATCATCCCGCTGGGTCCGACCATCTGGACCCCGGCCTGCGCATGGGCCCGCGCCATGTCGGCGTACGCCGCCAGGGTGCGGTCGTTGTCGACGCGACCGTCGGGCGTCAGCAGCCCGCAGTGACCGTGGTCGGTGAACTCGTCGAGACACAGGTCGCTCATCACGGTGAGCGCGTCCCCGACCTCGGCGACCACGTCGGCGATCGCGAGGTTGAGGATGCCGGCCGGGTCGATCGCACCCGACCCCGTGGCGTCCTTGGCCTCCGGGATGCCGAACAGCATCACCCCGCCCAGACCGAGCTCGGCGGCCTCGGCCGCCGCCCTCAGCAGCGACGAGCGGGTGTGCTGGACGACCCCGGGCATCGAGGAGATCTCCCGGGGGGCGTCGAGGCCCTCCCGCACGAAGACCGGAAGCACCAGCTGCCGGGCCTCGAGCGAGGTCTCGGCCACCATCCTCCGCAGCGCCGGCGTGGTGCGCAGGCGCCGCGGGCGGACGGTGGGTCCCACGACCGGAGGGAGGTCCGTCATCGCGACGAGGTGGCCTTCCGGCGACCGGTCGGCTTGCGGTCGGACGGTCGGGTGACCGGCTGCCCGGCCTCGACCATCGCGATCCGGCGCGCGGCCCCGAAGTCCGCGAGGGCGTCGACCAGCTCGTCGACGTCCGGCTTGGCGGCGAGCACGTCGACCCGCAGGCCGTGCTCCTCGGCGGTCTTCGCGGTCGCCGGACCGATGACTGCGATCACCGTCGACGGATGCGGCTTGCCGGCGATGCCGACCAGGTTGCGCACCGTCGAGGACGAGGTGAACACGACCGCGTCGAACTTGCCGGACTTGATCGCGTCGCGCGTCGGCGCCGGCGGCGGCGTGGCCCGGACCGTGC
>JBAWHI010000439.1:0-2951 GCA_049593675.1 Nocardioides sp. | reverse complement strand
TGATCGCCGAGGAGCTCCTCGACCGCTGCATCAAGGCCAAGGTGATCCTCGAGATCGAGGTCGGCGTGGTCGGCGGCGAGGAGGACGGCGTCGAGAACGCCATCAACGACAAGCTCTACTCCACCGCTGAGGACGCGATCGCCACCGCCAAGGCGCTCGGCTACGGCGACCGCGGCTACTACATGACCGCGCTGACCTTCGGCAACGTGCACGGCGTCTACAAGCCCGGCAACGTCAAGCTCCGCCCGGAGGTGCTCAAGGAGGCCCAGGAGGCGGTCGTCGGCGAGTTCGGGCTCGAGGCCGGCGCGAAGCCGTTCCACCTGGTCTTCCATGGCGGCTCCGGCTCGGCGCCCGAGGAGATCGCGGCCGCTGTCGACTACGGCGTGGTGAAGATGAACGTCGACACCGACACCCAGTACGCCTTCACCCGGCCGATCGCGGGGCACATGCTCAGCAACTACGACGGCGTGCTCAAGGTCGACGGCGAGGTCGGCAGCAAGAAGGTCTACGACCCGCGTGCCTGGGGCAAGGCCGGCGAGGCCGGCATGGCCGCCCGCGTCGTCGAGGCTTGCCAGCACCTGCGCTCGGCGGGTGCTTCGCTCGGGGTGTGATGCGGCTCGCGGGATGAATCCCCGGTCGACCGGGGATTCCCGACGTTGTCAGGCGTTGCAACCCCTGACAACGTCAGGTTTCCCCGGCCAGCCGGGGATTCATCCATCCGGTCACTCCACGTACGCCGGCGCGATCAGTCGGCCGCGGCAGCCGGAGCGAGGGGAGCGGCCGCACCGGCGTACCCGGCGTGCTTGGGCCTCTCGAAGCACAGCGCCGCGCCCAGGCCGATCAGCAGCACGAACGCCGGGAGCAGGAGTGACTGCGCCATCGCGGCGGCGAACTCGTCGGCCACCTGTGGCGGCATCGACGCGCCGCCGCCGCCCTCGGGGTTGCCGACGCCGCTGAGGCCGTAGTGGGACAGCCGGGCGTCCATGAGTACGGCGATCGCCGCGGAGCCGAGCACGCCGCCGACCTGACGGGTGGCGTTGTAGACGCCGGAGCCCGCGCCCGCCTGCGGGAGCGGCAGGTTGCGCATCGTGGTCGCGGAGACCGGCGCCCAGATGCAGGCGTTGCCGACGCCCATCAGGATCATCGGCAGCACCAGGTGCCACACCGCCGCGTCCGGCGTCATCTGGCTGGCGAGCCAGAAGAACGAGGTGGCGATCGCGGTGAAGCCCACCCCCACGATGACGCGGGGGTGGACGGAGTCGGTGAGCTTGCCGACGGGGCGGGCGAGGACGATCACCATCACCGCCATCGGCACCAGGAGCAACCCCGCCTCGGTGGGGGAGTAGCCGCGCACCGCCTGGGCGTAGATCATCAGCGGGAAGCCGATCGCGGTGAGCGAGAAGCCCATCACGCTGATCGCGATGTTGCCGAGCGAGAAGTTCCGGTCCCGGAACAGGCCGAGCGGGACGAGCGGCTCACGGGTGTTCTTCGACTGCCAGAGGACGAAGAGGCCGAGCACCACGACCCCGGTGACGATCATCGCGATGATCCAGCCCGCCCAGTCCTGCTGGTGGCCCTCCTGGATGCCGAAGACCAGCAGGAACATCCCCACGCCCGACAGGGCCACGCCCAGCCAGTCGAAGGCGTGCTGGTGGGTCTCGAGGACCGGCACCAGCCGCATCGCCAGCACGAAGGCGAGCACGCCGACGGGCACGTTGACGAAGAAGATCCACTCCCAGCCGAGGCTGTCGACGAGCACGCCGCCGAGCACCGGTCCGACGACCATCGAGACGCCCGACGTCGCGCCCCACAGCGCCATCGCCTTGCCGCGCGAGGCCGCAGGGAAGATCCGGGTGATGATCGCCAGCGTCTGCGGCGTCATCAGCGCGGCGCCGAGCCCCTGCACCACCCGCGCGAGGATCAGCATCTCGATGGTGCCCGTCAGGCCGCACCACAGCGAGGCGAGGGTGAAGACGCTCAGCCCGGTCAGGTAGAGCCGACGCGGGCCGAACCGGTCGCCGAGGCGTCCGGTGATCAGCACCGGCACGGCGTACGCCAGCAGGTAGGCGCTGCTCACCCACACGACGGTGTTCACGTCGGCGCCGAAGTCCGCGATGATCGCCGGCGTCGCCACCTGCACGATCGTCATGTCGACGAGGATCATGAAGAAGCCGAGGCAGAGGGCGAGGAGGGCCGGCCAGGGCCGCTTGCCGCCGACGAGGGGTGGTTCGGTGCGGGTGAGGGCGTCGGTCACTGCGACAGTCAACACCCGACCGTGGACAATGCAACACATGAGCTCCTTCACCGGAAACGACCTGATGGCGGGACCGCCGCCGACGCACCTCCCCGAGGACCCGGCCGCGGCCGAGCTGGTGCCGGGCGCGGACGCGATGGACGTCGTACGCCGCCACCCCGACTCTCCCCTCGCCTGGGCGACGCTCGCGACGCTCGCGGCCGACTCGGAGGACGACGCGGTCACGATCTACGCCTACGCCCGCGTCGGCTACCACCGCAGCCTGGACATGCTGCGCCGCAACGGGTGGAAGGGCCACGGCCCGGTGCCGTGG
Organism: Nocardioides sp.; assembly: GCA_049593675.1. Taxonomy (GTDB): domain Bacteria; phylum Actinomycetota; class Actinomycetes; order Propionibacteriales; family Nocardioidaceae; genus Nocardioides. The sequence continues at coordinate 384 of JBAWHI010000439.1, read as the reverse complement.
GAGCACGAGCACAACCGGGGCTTCCTCACCTGCCTGGCGCTGCTGGCGCTGGCGGCACGCGAGATCGGCGAGGACGCCGAGTGGGAGAGGTGTGCCGAGTTCCTCCGCGACTCCAGCCCGACCGGCTACGACGAGCTGCTCGGCGAGGCCTGACAGAGGCCCGCCTAGCGGGACCCCTTCGCGGTCCGCACCAGGTCGGCGACCGGGCCCTGGGGGCGCCGGGTCGGCAGCCAGACCGCGCGCAGTGTGCGCTCGAGGTCGAGGTCGCTGACCGGTACGACGACCAGCTCGCCCGTCGCGACCTCGCCCGCCACCGCCAGCTCGCTGAGCACCGCCGGAGCGTCGCCGGTGGCCGCCGCGGCCTTGACCGCGACGGTGCTGGCC
>JBAWHI010000438.1:0-2188 GCA_049593675.1 Nocardioides sp. | reverse complement strand
CGGCAAGCCCGACCACCAGGACCACCGGGGTCTCGACAGGCTCGACCACCAGCACCACCGGGGCGTGGTGGCCCTCCGACTCAGAAGAGCAGCGCGGAGGCGGGGTCCTCGAGGATCCCGGCGACATCGGCGAGGAAACGTGAGCCAAGCTCGCCGTCGATGTGGCGGTGGTCGAAGGACAGCGCCAGGGTGGTCACGTCTCGGGCCACGATCTCCCCGGTCGCCGCGTCCACCCAGGGACGCTTGTTGACCGCGCCGAAGCACAAGATCGCCGACTCGCCCGGGTTGATGATGGGCGTGCCCGCGTCGACGCCGAAGACGCCGACGTTGGTGATCGTGAACGTGCCGTCGGCCATGTCGGCCGGCTGGGTCTTGCCCGAGCGCGCGGTCCCGGTCAGCTCAGCCAGGGCGAGCGCCAGGTCGAGCAGCGACAGATCCTGGGCCTCCTTGACGTTCGGCACGACGAGCCCGCGCGGGGTGGCGGCCGCGATGCCGAGGTTGACGTAGCCCTTGTAGACGACCTCCTGGGCGGCGTCGTCCCAGTAGGAGTTGATCTCCGGCGTGCGCCGCATCGCGAGGAGCACGGCGCGGGCCAGCACCAGCGTCGGCGAGACCTTCACGTCGCGGAACTCGCGACGCGAGCGGAGCCGGTCGACGAACTCCATCGTCCGGGTGACGTCGACGGTGACCCACTCGGTGACGTGCGGGCTGGTGAAGGCCGAGTGGCTCATCGCCTGGGCCATCATCTTGCGCACGCCCTTGATCGGCTCACGGGTCTCGCGCGCACCGGACATCCGGTGCACCCCCCCGCCGGGCTGGTCGGCGTACTGCGCGGGCATGGCGCCGGAGGCGGCGGACTCGACGTCCTCGCGGGTGACGACGCCGCCCTTGCCGCTGCCGGTCAGCGCGGTGAGGTCGACGCCGAGGTCCTTGGCGAGCTTGCGCACCGGCGGCTTCGCGAGCGCGTGCACGGGCGAGGCCTCGACGGGAGCCGCAGGAGTCGACGGGACGGGGGCCTCGTCGGCCTCCACCATCGGCGACGCCCCGGACTCGAACGCAGCCTGCGCCTGCATGTGCGCGGCCGCCGCGCCGGAGGCCACCTTGCGGGCCCGGCGCACCGGTCCGCGGTCGGCCTTGTTGCGACCCACCAGCGACTCGCCCTCGCCGCCGCCGGACGCGGCCGGGTTGGACAGATCGATCTCGGCGGGAGCGTCGGAGGACTCCGGGGACTCGTCGGCCGCGCCGATCGTGATGATCGGCGTGCCGACGGCGACGGTCTCGCCGACCTCGACCATGAGGGCGGTCACCTCGCCGGCGTACGGCGAGGGCAGCTCCACGATCGACTTGGCGGTCTCGATGTCGACGACGATGTCGTTGATGGCGACGACGTCGCCGACCTTGACGTGCCAGCTGACGATCTCGGCCTCGGTGAGGCCCTCGCCGACGTCGGGCAGCTTGTACTCAGGCATCGGTTCTCCTGCCTAGAAGTCGAGGGAGCGGTCGAGGGCGTCCAGCACCCGGTCCAGGTCGGGGAGGTAGTCCTCCTCGATCCGCGAGGCGGGATAGGGCGTGTCGAAGGCGCCCACGCGCAGCACCGGCGCCTCGAGGGAGTAGAAGCACTCCTCGGTGATCCGGGCGGCCACCTCGGCACCCATGCCGAGGTTGACGTGCGCCTCGTGGGTCACGATCGCGCGCCCGGTGCGCTTCACCGACTCGTAGACAGGTGCCATGTCCAGCGGCGAGAGCGTGCGCAGGTCGATGACCTCGAGCGACCGCCCCTCGGTCGAGGCGGCCTCGGCCGCGGACAGCGCGGTCTTCACCGTCGGGCCGTAGGCGAGCACCGTGGCGTCGGTGCCGCTGCGGACCACGCGCGAGCTGAACAGCGGCTCCGGGGTCGCGGACTCGTCGAGCTCGGCCTTGTCGGCGTGGTACTGCCGCTTCGGCTCGAGGAAGATCACCGGGTCGTCGCTGGCGATGGCCTGCTGGATCATCCAGTAGCCGTCGACCGGGTTGGAGCAGGCGACCACCTTGAGGCCGGGCGTGTGCGCGAACTGCGCCTCCGGGCTCTCGCTGTGGTGCTCGACCGCACCGATGCCGCCGCCGAACGGGATGCGGATCACCATCGGCATCTTGACCTTGCCCTGGCTGCGGTAGGTCATCTTGGCGACCTGGCAGACGATCTGGTCGT
>JBAWHI010000437.1:0-4346 GCA_049593675.1 Nocardioides sp. | reverse complement strand
GCCGGCTGGCTGCGCAGCACCGGCGGCGGACGCTACGAGGTGCCGGTCGCCCGCGTCGTACCCCTGCTCGCGATCCTGATCGGAGGACAACGATGAACCAGCTGCGCCGACGCATCGCCCGACTCCGGACCGTCTGGTTCGGGTTGTTCGTGACCGGTGTCGTGCTCACCTCGACCGTGGTCGACGTGAGCTGGAGGGTCGAGCTGCCGGTGCTGATCGCACTCCTGGCGCTCGGCTTCGTCGGGCCGCCTCGGCCGCACCGGGAGCCGATCGACATCGACCCGCCGGTGCGCGGCCGGTGGGTCGCGGTCAATGGTCCGGGGACCAAGGTGCCCAGCCACGGGGTCCGCTCCTACGGGCAGGCGTACGCCGTCGACGTGCTGCACCCCACCGGCCACTCCGAGCGGGTGCGGCTGGGGTGGGGCGTGCGGACCGCGCCTGCGACGGACTACCCGACCTTCGGGGAGCCGGTCCTCGCGGTCGCCGGTGGCACCGTCGTCGCCGTCGAGTCGCGCCGCCGTGACCACCGCGCACGTGACACCTGGCCGACGCTGGTGTGGATGTTCGTCGTCGAGGCCTTCTGCCGCGAGCTCGGCGGTGCCGGGTGGATCCTCGGCAACCACGTCGTCGTCGACCACGGCGACGGGGTCTGGTCGGCCTACGCGCACCTGCGGTCGGGCTCGCCGACCGTCGCGGTCGGCGACCGGGTCGATGCCGGGCAGCTGCTCGGCGAGGTCGGCAACACCGGCAACACCACCGAGCCGCACCTGCACTTCCAGCTGATGGATGCCCCGCACGTCACCGGCGCCGCCGGACTGCCGTGCCGCTGGCGCCGGCTGACGGAGCTGGCCGAGACCGACCCGAGTCGCACGGGCAGCGAGCCGCGGGCGAGCGCGCTCACCGACTTCCCGCCCGACGGACGCGTGTTCCATGCGGCGGGCGTGTCAGAGTGACCGCCATGCAGGTGGGGATGACGCTGCCGGTGATGGAGCCGGACCTCTGGGAGGCCGCCGACACGCTCGAGGCGTGGGCCCGAGCCGTCGACGAGGGGCCGTTCTCGTCGCTGTGCTTCGGCGAGCGGATGGCCTTCGACAACCCCGACACGCTCACGCTGCTCGGCGCGGCCGCGGCCTGGACCAGTCGGGTCCGGCTGACCACGACCGTCGTCGTACCCCAGCTGCACGAGCCGGTGCCGCTCGCCAAGGCCCTCGCGACCGGAGACCGGCTCAGCAGAGGGCGTCTGAGCGTCGGGCTCGGCGTCGGCGGCCGCGACGAGGACTACCGCGCGGCGGGTGCTGACCCCGCCACGAGGACGATGGCGGGGATGGCGGAACGGGTCGCGGTGATGAGGCGGGTGTGGGCCGGTGAGCGGGTCGTCGACGCCGTCCGGCCCGTCGGTCCGCCGCCGGCGCAACCGGGAGGACCCGAGCTCCTCGTCGGCACGCTCGGCCCGCGCACCATCCGCAGCGCCGCCGCCTGGGCCGACGGTCTGGCCGGGATGTCGCTCGACCTCGACCTCGCCGAGATGGACCAGGTGTTCACGCTGACCCGCGACGCCTGGCGCGACGGCGGCCGGCCCGAGCCGCGGGTGACGACGTCCTTCTGGTTCGCCCTCGACGACGGCTCCGGTGCCGCGCGCGAGCAGGTCCACCGCCACCTGCGGCACTACATGAACTGGATCCCCGGCACGTACGTCGACGCCCTCGCCGCCACGGCCGGGTTCGCCGGCACCGCGGCCGAGCTGGGCGACGTCCTGCAGCGGATCGCCGACCTCGGCGCGGACGAGGTGCAGCTGATCCCGACCGGCGCCGATGTCCAGCAGGTCCACCGGGTCGCCGACCTGCTGGTCTGAACAGCCCGGCGTTCCCCTGCCGGTGCGCCCTGCCAGGTCCTACCGTGTCCCTCGTGCGGATGGACTGGGTGCCGGTCTCGGCGGCCCTGCTGCTGACCGGAGCGCTGGCGCTGGGCGCCGGCGCCTTCCTGCTGCCGACGTCGGGCGACTCCGCCGAGACGCTGTCGATCGTGCAGGACCAGGGCGGTCAGTGGATGGCCGCCGCCGTGGTGCTCTTCTTGTCCTCGGTCTTCCTGACCCTCGGCCTGCCGGCGATCCTGACGCTCTTCCAGCGCCGCGGGTGGGGTCTCGCCATGATCAGCGGGATCCTGCTCGAGATCGGCTTCGTCGGCACCGCCGGCTTCGCGATGCTGATGGTCTTCTTCCACTCCCTGGTCGTCGCCGACGCGATCAAGGACCCGAGGTTCGACGCCGCGGCCTCCGAGGCCGGGCTCGCGACGTTCATCGCCATCTGGCTCGCCGGGCTCTACCTGGGCGAACTGCTGCTCGCGATCGCCCTGCTGCGCGCGGGCTTCACGCCCCGCTGGGTCTCGGTCGCACTGATCCTGCACGTGGCGTCCTTCCCGGTCAGCGGGCTGCTGCCGGAGGTCGTCTCCCAGGCGACGATCCTGTTGCTCGTGCTCGGCTTCGCCGGCATCGCGATCCAGGCCGCCTCGCCCGAGGCCCGACGCCGGCTCACGCGCTGACTCGGGGCAGCGTCAGATCTTCGCCAGGGCCGCTGCCAGGTCGTGGACCTGGTCGAGCGGGGGGTTGTAGCCCGGGAAGTAGGCGCAGACCCGCTCGGCGAGGTCGCCGAAGCGGCGGCCGAGCTCGGTGGCGCACTGCTCGGGGGTGCCGCGCACCGCGAGCGTCTCCACCATCTCGTCGGTGACCAGGTCCATCATCGTCGCCCAGTCGCCGGTCTTCGAAAGCCGGTTGAGCTCGGGCTGGACGTCGCCCCAGCCCTCGACCTCGAGCACCGAGCGGTAGGCCGGGGTCGAGCCGTAGAACGCCAGCAGTCCGCGTACGCCGGTGTCCGCCGCGGCCTGCTCGGCGTCGGTGCGGCCCATCGCCAGGATCGCCTGGGGGTGGATCGCCAGGTCGTCGCGGGTGCGGCCGGCGCGGGCGAGGCCCTCGTCGACGGCCGGCAGGGTCCGCTCCTGGACGTGGCGGTGGCTGTGGAACGGCATCACCAGCAGGCCGTCGGCCACCTCCGCGGCGGTGCGGGTCATGATCGGACCGAGCGCGCCGAGCAGCACCGGCGGGATGCCGTAGGGGTTCGGGCCGGGCACGAACGTCGGGGGCATCAGCGTGTGCCGGGTGAACTCACCGCGGAAGTCGAGCGGGGTGCCGTCCTGCCACGCGGTCAGGATCGCCTTGACCGCCAGCACCCACTCGCGCATCCGTGCCGCCGGCTGACTCCACGTCGCGCCGTACCGGTGCTCGATGTGGGGCTTGATCTGGGAGCCCAGACCCAGCCGGAAGCGGCCCTTCGAGAGCAGCTGGAGGTCGTAGGCGGTGTTGGCGAGATGCATCGGGCTGCGCGGGATCGCGATCGCCACGTTGGTCATCAGGTCGGTCTCGACCCCGGTCGCCGCCGTCGCGATGAGCGGCAGGAACACGTCGTGCGGCCCCTCGAAGGTGAAGAGCCCGGCGATGCCGGTCGAGGCGAGCTCGCGGGCGCGGTCGGCGGCGAGGTCGGGGCGGGCGTCGAGCTGGAGGTCGAGGAGCACAGGAAGGATCTTGCCGCCTCAGGCGTCCGCATGCGGCGATTGTCGGGCAACACGTGGCTTCCAGTCGTAGACCACCGCGGTGGCGAGCACCCGATCCTGGATCGATCGCTGGCGCGGATCGATCGCGACCCAGAGCAGCCCGATCGGGAGGCCGACGTAGAACGCGGCGCGCAGGACGGCGCGGAACCAGCCGACGTCGCCGCCGTAGACGCCGACGACGCGAAGCCCCATCAGCAGGTTGCCGTAGGTGCGGCCGCCGACCGCCCAGGCGATCGTCAGGTAGACGAACATCGTCGCGGCCGCGATCAGCAGGCTGGCGATGAACTTCGTGTCCGGGAAGGTGAAGCTGCGCGGGTCGACCATGAACAGCAGGCCCGCCCAGCCGAGGTAGACCGCCACCAGCACCGCCGCGACCACGGCCACGTCGATCCCGGCGGCGAGGACGCGGGTGACGACGCCCGCGCGTTGGCCCTGGAAGCTGCGGGCCCCCTTGGGGATCGCGGACAGCTCGTGATCGTGCGCGTCCATCAGTGCCCGCCCCCGTCCGTCCCGCTGCCCGGCGCGCTGTCCAGCTCCGCCCCACCGTCCTGACCTGCCTCGCGGGCCCGGCGCCGCAGCAGCCGGTCGACGAGGCGGGCGACGGACTCGTCGGCGCTCACGCTCTGGATCCGGACGCTGCGCACCGTCTCGGAGGCCATCGTGCCGGTCGAGTCGCGGATGATCTCGGGCAGGTCGATCTCGTCGAGCACGCCCTCGACGAGGACGGGGAGGTCCATCTGGGC
>JBAWHI010000436.1:0-1535 GCA_049593675.1 Nocardioides sp. | reverse complement strand
GCCAGCGCCCTCGGTGTCGAGCACGATGTCGTCCTGGTCGCCAACGGTGCCGTCGCCGGCGCCCACACAGTGAGTTACGTCTGATGGCCAACCTGCTCAACCTCGAGAAGGTCTCCAAGTCCTTCGGGGTCCGCCCGCTCCTCACCGACGTGTCTCTCGGCATCAGCGCCGGGGAGCGGATCGGCATCGTCGGCCGCAACGGCGACGGCAAGACCACGCTGCTGGAGGTGATGACCGGTCTCGAGGAACCCGACACCGGCCGCGTCTCCCAGCAGCGCGGGCTGCTGATCGGCTACCTCCACCAGGGCGACGAGCTCGTGGACACCCACTCGGTGCGGGAGGCCGTCCTCGGTGGTCGCTCCGACCACGAGTGGGCCGCCGACTTCCGGATGCGCGAGATCGTCGAGGTGCTGCTCGCCGGGGTCGCCCTGGACCGCGCCGTGCTCGGGCTCTCCGGTGGCGAGCGGCGCCGCTGCTCGTTGGCCGCGCTGCTGCTCGGCGACCACGACCTGATCGTGCTCGACGAGCCCACCAACCACCTCGACGTCGAGGCCGTCGCCTGGCTGGCCCAGCACCTGGTCAAGCGCTCGTCCGCGATGGTGGTCGTCACCCACGACCGGTGGTTCCTCGACGAGGTCTGCCAGTGGACCTGGGAGGTCCACGACGGGGTCGTCGACGCCTACGAGGGCGGGTACGCCGCGTTCGTGCTGGCCAAGGCTGAGCGCTCGCGCCAGGCGTCCGCCTCCGAGATGCGCCGACAGAACCTCGCCCGCAAGGAGCTGGCCTGGCTGCGGCGCGGACCGCCGGCGCGGACCTCGAAGCCGCAGTTCCGCATCGATGCGGCCAACGCGCTGATCGCGGACGTGCCGCCGCCGCGCGACCGCCTCGAGCTGCAGAAGTTCGCGACCCAGCGGCTCGGCAAGGACGTCATCGACATCGAGGACGTCGATCTGGTCCGCGGGGAGCGCACCCTGCTCACCCACGCCACCTGGCGGCTGGGCCCGGGCGACCGGGTCGGCATCGTCGGCGTCAACGGTGCCGGGAAGAGCTCGGTCCTCAACCTGGTCTCCGGTGAGCTCGCGCCGCGGGCGGGCAAGGTGAAGCAGGGCCGGACGGTCGCGCTGCGCCACCTGACCCAGCAGCTCGACCACCTCGACCCCGATGGTCGGGTGCTGCCGATGGTGGAGTCCTTCCGCCGGGTCACCAAGACGGCCGACGGCGGCGAGATCACGGCGACCTCGATGCTCGAGCGGTTCGGCTTCACCGGCGACAAGCTGACGGCACGGATCGGTGACCTGTCCGGTGGCGAGCGGCGCCGGTTCCAGCTGCTGATGCTGCTGCTCGACGAGCCCAACGTGCTGCTGCTCGACGAGCCGACCAACGATCTCGACATCGACACCCTGAACGTGCTCGAGGACTTCCTGGACGCGTGGCCCGGCACCCTGATCGTCGTCTCGCACGACCGGTACTTCCTGGAGCGGGTCACCGACACCGTGCACGCGCTGATGGGCGACGGCAGCATCGCGATGCTGCCC
>JBAWHI010000435.1:0-3895 GCA_049593675.1 Nocardioides sp. | reverse complement strand
CGGCGGCCTTGTCGGCCGCACCGTCCATCGTGTCGACCTGGGTCACCAGCGGGTGGTCCAGCTCGTTGAGGATCCGGCGGCCCTCGTCGACGTTGTTGCCGTCGAGGCGTACGACGAGCGGCTTGGTGGCCTCGGCGCCGAGGATCTCCAGCGCGCCCTTGATGCCGTTGGCGACCTCGTCGCAGGCGGTGATGCCGCCGAAGACGTTCACGAACACGCTCTTGACCTGCGAGTCGTTGAGGATCACGTCGAGGCCGTCGGCCATCACCTGGGCGTTGGCGCCGCCACCGATGTCGAGGAAGTTCGCCGGCTTCACGCCGCCGTGGGCCTCGCCGGCGTACGCGACGACGTCGAGGGTCGACATGACCAGGCCGGCCCCGTTGCCGATGATGCCCACCTGCCCGTCGAGCTTGACGTAGTTCAGGCCCTTGTCCTTGGCCTTCGCCTCGAGCGGGTCGGCCTCCTCGCGGATCTCGAACTCGGCGTGGTCGGGGTGGCGGAACTCGGAGGCGTTGTCGTCGAGGGAGACCTTGCCGTCGAGCGCCTCGAGCTTGTCGTCGGCCAGCCGGGCGAGCGGGTTGATCTCGACCAGGGTGGCGTCCTCCTCGACGAAGACCTGGTAGAGCGCCTCGATCATGGTGACGGCCTGCTCGAGGACCGGCTCCGGGAAGCCTGCCTCGGTCGCGATCTCGCGTGCCTTGGCGGCGTCGACGCCGGTGCCGGGGTCGATCGGGATCTGCTTGACGGCGTCCGGGTTGGTCTTGGCGACCTCCTCGATCTCCACGCCGCCCTCGACCGATGCGATGCAGAGGTACTGGCGGTTGGCGCGGTCGAGCAGAAACGAGAAGTAGTACTCCTCCACGGGCGGCGTGGCCGGCGTGACCAGGACCCGGTTGACGGTGAGGCCCTTGATCTCCATGCCGAGGATGTTGGAGGCGTACTCGTGCGCCTCGTCGGCGGTCTTGGCGAGCTTCACGCCACCCGCCTTGCCGCGACCGCCCGCCTTGACCTGGGCCTTGACCACGGTCACGCCGCCCATCTCCTGGGCGGCGGCCTTCGCGGCCTCGGCGGTCTCGACGACGACGCCGAGCGTCGTGGTCACACCATGCTTGGCGAAGAGCTCCTTCGCCTGGTACTCCATCAGATCCACTGATCCACCATGTTCCTTGTCGGAGCGGTCCCAGGCAGAGCGGGCAGGTGCACAGCGTCCGCCTCGCGTCGCTCGGGGAGTGTCCTGGGCACCTTAGTCCCGACCGGTGGGGTACGACGAGGCCGGGGCCACGTGACGCGGGCCACCCGATCAGGGGCGGGCCGGCCGGCTCCTGGGCCGCTCAGTCGGCGAAGCGCTCCGCGACCCAGCCGGTGATCTCGGTGGTCGGGGCTCCCGGCGTGAAGACCCGGTCGACCCCGATCTCCTCGAGCAGGGGGATGTCCTCCTCTGGGATGATCCCGCCTCCGAAGACCACGATGTCGGCGGCGTCGCGCTCGGCGAGCAGCTCCAGCAGGCGGCGGAACAGCGTCATGTGGGCCCCGGAGAGGACCGACAGGCCGATCAGGTCGGCGTCCTCCTGGATGGCGGTCTCGACGATCTGCTCGGGGGTCTGGTGCAGTCCGGTGTAGATCACCTCGTGTCCGGCGTCGCGCAGGGCGCGGGCCACGATCTTCGCTCCTCGGTCGTGCCCGTCCAGTCCCGGCTTGCCGACGACGATCCGGATCCGGCGCGCGGTGCTCGGTGTGGTCATGGGCGCAGGCTAGCCGACCGTGTGAGACCCGCCACGCCGCGGACGGGGGCCGTGACGTGGGTAAAGCCTCGTCGTTGTAGGTTTCGGTCCGGCGCCGGGTGGCAATGGGACCTGGTATCGGCTTTCGGGGGAAGGCACACACGCAACAACTCCACAGGTGACGGTCGATGATTCACCGCGACCGTGACCTTTCCGTTACAGTCGGCGACGCCGTCTGAACCCCGAGCAGCGGAGAACTTATCTATGGGTAACCACCGAGCGGATCGTCGCGGCCCCCGCCGCCGTCCCTCGGACCTCCCGACCCCGGTCGCCACCGCGACCACGGTCGGGAAGCGCAGGGCCACGAAGCCCGCGAAGGCCGACCAGCTGGAGCGTGGCGTCACGAGCCCGATCTCGCGCTCGTCCGAGGCCTCCCACCCATCGGCGCCCGCCCTCACCGCGCCCCCGATCACCGCACCCTCGATCACCGCGCCCCCGACGGTCCGGTCCGTCCCGGAGCCGACCGCAGAGCCGACCCCGGCCCGACCCTCGGCCCCGAAGCGGCCGACCGGGCGCCGAGTGGCCAGCCGCGGTCCGCTGTTCCGCGCGCTCCCCTCACCGCCGATCCTGCTCGGGATCGCCGCCCTCACGATCTCCGCCGGCGGCGCGCTGACCGCGGCCAGCTCCGACCTCGCTGCCGACGAGTCGCGGTTCAGCCAGGCGAGCGCGCTGAGCGGCGCCAGCGACGTCTCCCAGGTGGGCGTGCTCGACCGTCAGCCGGTGTCGCGCGACTCGCGCCGTGACGCGCTCGAGGACTCCGCCGACGCCGAGCTCGTGGAGCAGGCCGAGGACCAGCTCGAGCAGCGTGACGCGGCGCTGGCCAAGTTCGCCAAGGACGTCCAGGCACAGGCCGACAAGCTCCGCCTCAACCAGTGGGTGCTGCCCCTCGCGGGCTACCGGCTGACCGCCGAGTTCGGCGACTACGGACTGTGGTCGAGCTACCACACCGGTCTGGACTTCGCGGCTCCGAGCGGTACGCCGATCCGGGCCGTCGCCAACGGCGTGATCACCTCGGTCGGCTACGACGGCGCCTACGGCAACAAGAGCGTGCTGACCCTCGACGACGGCACCGAGGTGTGGTTCTGCCACCAGACCTCCTACACCGTCAGCGAAGGCCAGCAGGTCAACGCCGGCGACCTGATCGGCTACGTCGGCTCCACCGGCAACGTCACGGGCCCCCACCTCCACCTCGAGGTCCGTCCGGGCGCGGGCGACCCGGTCGACCCGTACGAAGCACTGCTCGTCCACGGCCTCACGCCGTGATCTGAGCCGCGCCACTGCCCGCAGTCGATGCCCGCAGTCGGTGTCGCCATCGAGCCTGCTCCTCGTCGCACCGCATCTCGACACGCTCCGTCACGCCCTCGCAAGCTCGGGCGTGGTCGCTGCTCGATGACCGATGAAGCTCTGCTCCGAGCTCCGCTCGGATCAGAGCTTCTCCACCGGCGCATACCGCAGCAGCAGCCGCTTGACGCCCTCCGAGCCGAAGTCGATCGAGGCGACGGTCTTGTCGGCGACCCCCTCGATCGCGACGACGCTCCCCATCCCGAACGAGTCGTGCAGCACCCGGTCGCCCGGCTCCAGGCTCGGGATCTCGCGAGCCGGCTTGGCCCGCTTGGCAGCGTCGGCGCGCACGGCCGCAGCCGAGAAGTTGCGACGGCCCGCAGCCGTCGGGCTGCCGAAGCCGGTCGCCGAGCCGCCGGAGAGGTCCGGGCGGCTCCAGCGGGTCTGGGCCGCCTCCGTGCGCCGCCAGTCGACCAGGTCGACGGGCAGCTCGTCGAGGAACCGGGAGCCGGGGTTGTGCGAGGGTGCCCCCCACGCGGAGCGCACGACCGCGCGTGAGATGTAGAGACGTTCGCGGGCTCGGGTGACGCCGACGTACGCCAGCCGGCGCTCCTCCTCGAGCTCGGTCTGGTCGCCCAGGGCCCGAGAGTGCGGGAACACGCCGTCCTCGAGCCCGGTCAGGAAGACGACCGGGAACTCCAGTCCCTTGGCGGTGTGCAACGTCATCAGGGTGACCACGCCGGAGTCGTCCGGGTCGTCGTCCGGCAGCTGGTCGGTGTCGGCGACCAGGGCGACCCGCTCCAGGAAGTCGGCCAGCCCGGGGGCGACCGTGC
>JBAWHI010000434.1:0-2109 GCA_049593675.1 Nocardioides sp. | reverse complement strand
GTCTACCTGGTCGTCATGGGCGTGGTCGGTCTGGTCATCGTCGGCCGACGCCTCGATAGGCTGCTGCTGACATGAGCCGCCACGAGATGCCGCGCCCGAACCCGTTCATCCGCGTCCTGATGCTCCTGACGCTCAGCGGACCCCGGGTGGAGGTGACCCGGACCGCGCTGATCGTCTCGCTGGGCTGGACCTTCCGCGTCGCGGTCCCACGGGTGGCGATCGAGTCGGTCGACTCGGTCCCGTGGCGGCGGCTCAGCATCGGCGCCCACGGCTGGCGCGGACGCTGGCTGGTCAACACCGCGGGCGGGCCGCTCGTCCGGGTCCGGATCGCGCCTGCCACACCCGGTCGGCTGCTCGGGGTCCCGATCCCGATCCGCGAGCTGACCCTCAGCATCGACGACGTCGCGGCCTTCCTCACCGACCTCCGGTAGTCGCCAGCCGCAGCTCCCACAGCTCGGTGTCGATCCAGGTGCCGAACTTGCGGCCCACGTCGTGCAGGACCCCGACCGGCTCGAACCCGCACGCCCGGTGCAGGCTGCGGCTGCCGGGGTTCGGGAGGGCGATCACCGCGACCACCAGGCGTACGCCGTCGGCGCGCATCAGCCCGATCAGCTCGTCGTACAGGGCTCGGCCGACGCCCCGGCCACGCGCCGTGGCGGCGAGGTACACCGAGGCCTCGCGAGTCTGCGCATAGGCGGCTCGCGGCCGGTAGCCGCCGGAGTAGGCGTACCCGACCACCTCGCCGTCGTGATCGGCGACGAGCAGGTGGTCGCCGGGCTGGGTGGAGGTCAGCCGGTCCGACCAGTAGTCGACGCCGGGGGGCTCGGTCGCGAACGTGGAGATCCCCGTGCGGACCTCGACGTCGTAGATCGCCGCGATCGAGGGGAGATCGGCGCTGGAGGCCGGCCGGACGAGAACCATGGCGCCATCTTCTCGAAGCATGGCCGGAACCCACGCGCGCACCCCCGCGCCGGACTGCGAGGATCAGCGCCATGAGCGAGCCCGTGGAGCCGGACACGAAGGACTGGACCTGGGTCCTGGAGCGCCCCTGCCCGGAGTGTGGCTTCGACGCGTCGACGGTGGGCGCGGACGGTCTCGGCGCGGTGATCCGCGAGAACGCCGCCACCTGGGCGACGGTCCTGACGCTCGCCGACGCCGCGGTCCGCCCTGCGCCCGACACCTGGTCGCCGCTGGAGTACGCCTGCCACGTCCGCGACGTGAACCGCATCTTCGACCTGCGGGTCGGGTTGATGCTGGCCGAGGACGAGCCCACCTTCCCGAATTGGGACCAGGACCAGAGCGCGGTCGAGGAGCGCTACGCCGAGCAGGACCCCGCGACCGTCGCCGACGAGCTGCAGGCCGCGGCCGCGAGCGTCGCCGCGCGCTATGCGTCGGTGCCGGCAGACGCCTGGGGCCGACGCGGTCTGCGCAGCAACGGCAGCGCGTTCACCGTCGAGAGCATCGGTCGCTACCACCTGCACGACCTGGTCCACCACGCCTGGGACGTCCGGGCCGCGGTCGCCCGGGCCACGGTCTCGGCCTACGACGACCACGCGGCGGCGTACGCCGAGGGCATCCTGGCCGCCGACGACCTGATGGAGGGGCTGTCGCGCGCGTTCGCCGCGGCCGTCGGTCCCGGGGCCCGGGTGCTCGAGATCGGGAGCGGACCCGGCCGCGATGCGGCGCTGCTGGAGTCGCTGGGGCTCGACGTCCGCCGCACCGACATCACGCCGGCGTTCGTCGACCTGCTCCGGGGACAGGGCCACCGCGCCGATGTGCTGGACCCGCTGCGCGACGACCTGGACGACCCGGCCCGTCCGGGCACGCCCTACGACGGGGTCTGGGCCAGCGCCTGCGTGCTGCACGTCGACCGGGCCGACGTGCCGGCCCTGCTGACCCGGCTGGCCGCCGCGACCCGACCTGGGGGAGTGCTCGGGCTGACCCTGAAGGAGGGCGACGGCGAGCGCTGGTCCACGCACGGCTTCGTGGGGGCGCCGCGGCACTTCGTCTACTGGCGGGAGCCGGCGCTGCGCGAGGTGCTCGAGGCGTCGGGCTGGGAGGTCGACGACGTGCACCACACCGTCAGCTCCCGGACCGGCGACCCCTGGC
>JBAWHI010000433.1:0-3901 GCA_049593675.1 Nocardioides sp. | reverse complement strand
TCGGTCGCCCGGGTGGCCCCTCGCGCCGTGGTCGCAAGTCCAAGCGGGCGCGTCGCCAGGAGTTCGAGGCCATGGAGGCCCCGACGATCGGCGGCGTGCGCGTCCGCAAGGGCAACGGCGAGACCGTTCGCCTGCCGCGGGGCGCCTCGCTGACCGACTTCGCCGAGCGGATCGGCGTCGACGCCGCCTCGCTGGTGCAGATGCTCTTCAGCCTCGGCGAGATGGTCACGGCCACCGAGTCCGTCAACGACGAGACCCTCGAGCTGCTCGGTGAGGAGCTCAACTACGTCGTCCAGGTCGTGTCCCCGGAGGACGAGGACCGCGAGCTGCTCGAGTCCTTCGACATTGAGTTCGGTGACGAGGACGGCGACGAGGAGGACGCGGCACCGCGTCCGCCGGTCGTCACCGTCATGGGCCACGTCGACCACGGAAAGACCAAGCTCCTCGACGCGCTGCGCAACGCCAACGTGATCGAGGGCGAGGCCGGTGGCATCACCCAGCACATCGGTGCCTACCAGGTGCACACCGACGTCGACGGCCAGGACCGCCGCATCACGTTCATCGACACCCCGGGTCACGAGGCGTTCACCGCCATGCGTGCGCGTGGTTCGCAGTCCTCGGACATCGCGATCCTCGTGGTCGCGGCGGACGACGGCGTGATGCCGCAGACCGTCGAGGCGCTCAACCACGCCAAGGCGGCCGGGGTCCCGATCGTGGTCGCGGTCAACAAGATCGACAAGCAGGACGCGGACCCGACCAAGGTGCGCGGCCAGCTGACCGAGTACGGCCTGGTGCCCGAGGAGTACGGCGGCGACTCGATGTTCGTCGACGTCTCGGCCAAGTCCGAGCTCAACCTCGACAAGCTGCTCGAGGCCGTCGTGCTGACCGCCGATGCGTCGCTGGACCTCAGCGCCAACCCGGACCGCGACGCCCAGGGCATGGTCATCGAGGCGCACCTGGACCGCGGTCGCGGCCCGGTCGCGACGATCCTGGTCCAGCGCGGCACGCTCCGCGTCGGCGACTCGATCGTCGCCGGTCCGGCGCACGGCCGGGTCCGGGCCATGCTCGACGAGTTCGGCAACGAGCTCACGGAGGCTGGCCCGTCGCGTCCGGCGATGGTGCTCGGCCTGAGCGCCGTCCCCGGTGCGGGTCAGAACTTCATCGTGGTCGAGGACGACCGGATGGCGCGTCAGATCGCCGAGAAGCGCGAGGCACGGGAGCGGGCGGCCATGCAGGCCAAGCGCCGCGTGCGCCGTACTCTCGAGGACTTCATGGCCTCCATGGAGAAGGGCGAGAGCCAGGAGCTCAACCTCATCCTCAAGGGCGACGTGTCCGGTTCGGTCGAGGCGCTCGAGGACGCGCTGGCCAAGATCGACGTCGGCGACGAGGTCAACCTGCGGGTCATCGACCGCGGTGTCGGTGCGATCACCGAGACCAACGTCGACCTGGCCGCCGCCTCCGACGCGATCATCATCGGCTTCAACGTCCGCCCGCAGGGCAAGGCGACGGAGCTGGCCGACCGCGAGGGCGTGGAGATCCGGTACTACACCGTCATCTACCAGGCCATCGAGGAGATCGAGGCCGCGCTCAAGGGCATGCTCAAGCCGGAGTACGAGGAGTCGACCCTCGGCCAGGCGGAGATCCGCGCGATCTTCCGCTCGTCGAAGATCGGCAACATCGCCGGGTGCATGGTCACCAGCGGCGTGATCCGGCGCAATGCCAAGGTCCGGGTGATCCGCGACGGCGCTGTCGTCGCCGACAACCTCGACCTGGCCTCGCTCAAGCGCGAGAAGGACGACGCCTCCGAGGTCCGCGAGGGCTTCGAGTGTGGTCTGGTGCTGCGGAACTTCCAGGACATCAAGGACGGCGACGTGGTCGAGGCGTTCGAGATGAAGGAGATCCCGCGCAGCTGATCGTTGCCGAGTCGGCGCAGTCTGATCCGTCCCAGGGTCAGACTGCGCCGACTCGGCGTCACTGCCGGGTCAGACTGCGCCGACTCGGCGTGGAGGAGTAGGAAGTAACCATGAGCAACCCTCGTGTCCGCAAGATCGCCGACCGGATCCAGGTCATCGTCGCGGAGATGCTGGAGCGACGGATCAAGGACCCGCGGCTGGGGTTCGTCACCGTCACCGACGTCCGGCTGTCCGGTGACAGCCAGCAGGCGACGGTCTTCTACACCGTCCTCGACGCCGGCGCCGACGGTGCCGAGAGCGATGCGGCCCGGGCCGCGTCGGCGGCAGCGCTGGAGTCGGCCAAGGGGCTGCTGCGCTCCGAGGTGGCCAAGCAGCTCGGCCTGCGTCACGCGCCGACGCTCACGTTCATCCACGACGCGCTGCCGGAGAACGCCCGCCACCTCGACGAGGTGCTGGCCAAGGCCAAGCAGCTCGACGACCAGCTGGCGTCCGAGCGCGGCTCGGCGTACGCCGGCGAGGCCGACCCGTACAAGAAGTCGCGCGAGGTCGAGGACGACGACCTCGATGACGACTGAGCCCGGCCTGGTCGTCGTCGACAAGCCCGGGGGGATGACCTCGCACGACGTCGTCTCCCGGGTCCGTCGCCTGGCCGGCACCCGCAAGGTCGGTCATGCCGGGACGCTCGACCCGATGGCGACCGGCGTCCTGGTCCTCGGGGTCAACCGGGCGACCCGGCTGCTCGGGCACCTGATGCTGACCGAGAAGGCGTACGACGCCACCGTCCGGCTCGGCGTGGCCACCACGACCGACGACGCCGAGGGCGAGGTCGTCGCGACCGCCTCGACCTCGGGGCTCGACGAGGCAACGATCCGGGCCGCCGCGGCGGGATTCGTCGGCGACCTGATGCAGACACCGACCGCCGTCTCCGCGATCAAGGTGGACGGCAAGCGCGCCTACCAGCGGGTGCGCGACGGCGAGGACGTCGAGCTGCCGGCGCGTCCCGTGACCGTGCACGACCTCAGCGTCGGCGAGGTGCGCGACACCGTCGGCGGGATCGACGTCGACATCTCGGTGCGCTGCTCGAGCGGCACCTACATCCGAGCGATCGCGCGCGACCTCGGCGCCCAGCTCGGCGTCGGCGGGCACCTGACCGCTCTGCGCCGCACCGCCGTCGGTCCCTACGACCTCGCCGCGGCCGCCACGCTCGACGCGCTCTCCGACGACTTCCGGCTGCTGCCGATCGCCGACGCGGCGCGAGCTGCCTTCGCGACCCACGACCTCGACGAGGCGGGTGCGACCGAGGTCCGCTACGGCCGCGCGCTCGATCTCGACCTGGCCGGGCTGACGGCCGTGTTCGCTCCGGACGGCGAGTTCCTGGCGCTCTACGAGCCCCGCGGAGACGTGGCGAAGGCCGTCGCCGTCTTCACCGGCTAGGTCGATCGGTAGTCTTCGCGCGTGCAGATCTGGCGATCCCTCGACGAGGTGCCGACCGACCTCGGTCCGACGGCGGTGGTCATCGGCAACTTCGACGGAGTGCACCTCGGCCACGGACACGTCCTCGCCCGCGCTGCGGAGATCGCCGCAGCGAACGGCCTGAAGGTCGTGGCAGTCACCTTCGACCCGCATCCGATGGCGGTGCTGCGACCCGAGCACGCGCCGACCACGCTCACCTCGCTGGAGGTGCGCGCGGAGCTGCTCGGCGAGGTCGGGGCGGACGCGATGCTGGCGCTGCCGTTCGACCGCGACGTGGCCGCCTGGACCCCCGAGGACTTCATCCAGCGGGTCCTGGTCGACGGGCTGGGTGCGACGGCTGTCGTGGTGGGGGCGAACTTCCGCTTCGGCCGCCGCGCCGCAGGGGATGTCGCGACCCTGCGGGAGGCGGGGGAGCGGCTCGGCTTCTCGGCCGAGGGCATCCCGCTCGACGGCGGCCCGCAGGTGTGGTCCTCGACGTACGTCCGGATGAGCCTCGCGGCCGGCGACGTCGCCGG
>JBAWHI010000432.1:0-11274 GCA_049593675.1 Nocardioides sp. | reverse complement strand
AGCGCGAGGTGGAGGTCGCGGAAGTTCAGGCCGACGACGTTCCAGTGGGCCTGCTTGCCGACCAGGTGCAGGTCGATCAGGTCGACCGAGAGCTGCTGGAGGTGGCTCGCGAGCTGCTCCGAGGCGGTGAAGGGCGGCTTCGCGACGTGGACAGGACGTTCGGTGTGCAGGATGTCGGTCATGGCCTCATTCTGACAGGCTTTCTGGAATCATTCCAGAAAGGGGAGCCTGGCCTCAGTCCCGCACCCGAGGGTCAGCCGATGGTGAAGGGCAGGTCCACCACCGGGTTGTCGAACTCGTCGACCCGCACGCTGACCCGGGCGGCCCACTCGCCGTCGCGCGGGATCGTCACCACAGCTCGGTACTCCCCCGGTCCGGTACGCCGCAGCGCCGGCTCGCCGAGGTCGACCTCCTCGCTCGCGATGCTGAGCGCCGGTGGCGCGTAGGGCCGCAGCGGCTCCCCGTCGGGGTCGAGCAGCCGGACGTCGAGGCGGACCTGGCGGCCCTCGAGGGGCTCGACGGCGAGCTCGACCGAGCCGGCCGGGCCGAGCGCGGTCGAATGCACCTGCCGCTGCGGCTGCGTGGTGGCATCGCTGGCCGCAGCGGCGGTCTCGGGGCCGGGGTCCATGGCGAACGCGGTGCCGAGAAGGGCGACCACGAGCACCGTCGTTCCGACTCCCAGGACGGCCCAGGTGCGCGAACAGTGGGCCGGGCGCGACCCGCGTCGCCCGATCGTGACCAGGCCGGCCGCGACCACCACCGCCCCGACGAGCAGCCAGGCACGCAGGTGCGTGAGGCCGTCGAGCCAGACGAGCCAGTCCCCCAGCCCGGCCCAGCCGCGCCCCTGGCGGACCAGCTCTGTGAGCGGCACCGCCAGGAGCGCCGCCACGAACGCCACGTCCCAGAGCGCGCTGAGCGCGTGGTGGGTGCCGCGGTGCGTCCACCGGCTCGGGAGCGTGCGCCGCACGACCAGCACTCCGGCGAGCACGACGAGGCCCCCCAGCGACACCACCGCGACCGTGATCGCGACGACGGCGGCGACCTCGACGCCGCGAGGCGCACCGGGGGCACCCGCGGCCGCGCCACCCCCCGAGGGCTCACCGATCGCGAAGGTCAGCGCACCCGAGATCTCGTGGCCGTCCTCGGAGACCACCCGCCAGGACACGACGACCGTGCCCGTGCCGGGGTCGGCGGTCGGGGTCACGACGACCCGGTTGTCCTGCGCCTCGGCCTCGAGCGGCCAGTCGTCGCCGTCCGGGGCGAAGCCTCGAACGGCGTCGGCGCCGCCCAGCCGCACCGGCTCGTTGAAGGTGAGCACGACCTCCTCGGGCATGGTCGACACCACCGCACCCTCGGCGGGGTCGGAGGAGAGCAGGCTGGCGTGCGCCGTCGCCGGCGCCCCGGTCAGGAGGACCAGGACGCCGGCGAGCAGCGCGCCGAGCAGGGCGCGGGCGTGGGTCACGCCTGGCCGCGACCGCGGGTGCGAGCCAGGGCGACCCCACCGACGGTGAGGCCGAGCACACCGGCGACCAGGCCGGCGATCGCGATGCCGATGCCGTCGGAGTCGGAGTCGGAGTCGTCGGAGTCCGCGTCCGCCGCGTGGTCGGTGTCGTGCGCCTCGTCGTCACCGGTGTCACCGGTGTCACCGGCGTCATCGGCGTCGTCGTGCCCGTGTCCGTCGTCGGTCGCCTCCGTGACGCTGACGACCGGCGCAGGGAACTCCGGCTCGTCGGCGCCCTCCTCGGCGACCTCGGTCCAGGGGTTCTCCCCCTTCTCGCAGGTCTGCACCGTGGGGAAGGCGAGCGTCTCACCGGCAGCGTCGGCGGGCAGCTGGAGGGACAGCTCGAAGGTGTCGCGCTCACCGTCGGGCAGCGGGGTGATCGCGGTGTAGACGACCTGGTCGACCCGCTGCGTGATCTCGTTGCCGTGGGCGTCGGCGATCGGCTCGTCGAGCTGCTCCATCGACTTCTCGACCTCGTAGAGCGGGTTGCGGGTCGGGGTCACGGCGTAGACGGACTCGGGCATCGAGATCGCGATCTCGGTGGTCGGCGACCCCTCGCAGCCGTGGCCGACGCTGAAGCTGACGACCGTGTAGGCGCCGGCGGCGGTCTCGGTCGGGGTCGCGGTCACGTGCGCGGAGGCCGGCGCGGCGACGGCGAGGGTGAGCGCCGCGGCAGCGGCGGGGACGGCGGCGAAGCGGGACAGGGTACGGAGGTTGTTCACGGGGTTTCTCCTGGATCGTGAGTGGTGCGGAATGGAGGGGTGGTGGGTGCTCATGCGGCGCTGAACCAGTGCGACAGCGCCGGCACCCGGCGCAGCACCAGTTGGTCGACGAGCAGCGCGACGAGCAGGGACAGGCCGAACAGCGGCAGGAACAGGCCGAGGGCGACCAGGGCGACGACGAGCGCCGGCGTGGTCCGGATCGGCATCCGGCCGCGGGGTGCGCCGAGCGTGGAGCCGCCTCGTGGACGGCGGCGCCACCACATCAGTGGCCCGCTGACGCACATGAAGATCACGGCGGCGCACATCAGCGCGGCACCCCAGAACGACCACAGCCCGAGGCTGCGACCCTCGTGGAGCCCGATGCCCTGCGAGACGACCTTGGCCAGGGCCGGGTAGTCGTCGTAGCCGTAGGTCGACACCACCTGCCCGCCGTACCGGTCGACGTGCACGGTCTGCTCGTCGGACGGTGCGTCGAAGGCGTAGCCGATCACGGAGTACACGCCGCCCTCGTCGCCCTCGGGCGGGAGGGCGACCGTCATCGGGTGACGCAGGCCCTGGTCGGCCGCCACCTGGACGGCCGTATCGACGTTGGCGACGCTGCGCCCCTCGGCGTCACCGTCGGTCGGTGGCTGCGACTGCGGCACCTCCGACTCCTGCAGCGCCCACGGCACCTCGGCCTGGTGGCTGTGCGGCAGCGACTCGTCCAGCGACGACGTAGGGTCGCTGAGCGCCCCCGGGTCGAGGCTCCACATCGAGGAGCCCTGCGTGGTGGCGAAGGTCTGCACCTTGGCTCCCCAGAAGCCGGTCCACGGCAGCCCGCTCACGAGCAGACCGAGCAGGCCGATGCCGGCGAACGCACCGACCAGGCCGTGCCGCCAGCGCAGCGCCGCGCCCTTCCTGGCCGCCGTGCGGGCGCGTCGGCGGGCGCGGAAGCCGCGCACGAACAGGTAGTAGCCGCTCAGCGCCATCACGACCGCCCAGCAGGCGGCGATCTCGATGATGTAGTCGCCGGTGAGGCCCGCCATCAGCTCCCCGTGCAGCCGGACGGCAGTCCCGGAGAGCGTCGTGTCGGGGTTCAGCGAGCCCAGCACCTCGGGACCGTACGGACTCACGTACACGTCGCGTGCGACTCCCTCGACCGTCTCGATCGAGACGACCGTCGGGCTGGTGCTGTCCTGGGCCTCGGTCATCGAGACCGCGGTCGAGCCGGGGTAGGCGGCCTCGACCACCGCGAGCTGCTGGACGTAGGGCTGGGTGACGGCGTTCGCCGGCGGGTCGACCTTCATCAGGTCGGGGTGGAGCAGTGGTTCGAGCTGGAAGCGGAACAGGTAGATCAGGCCGGTCACGGCGAGCATCAGCAGCACCGGGACGACCACGAAGCTGGCGAAGAAGTGCCAGCGCCACACGGCGCGGAACCATCCGGCGCCGGAGCGGCCGCGGGGTTCTCGCCGTACGGGCTCACGCGCAGGCGTGAGGACGTCGGTCATGGGTCTCTCCTCAGAGATCTGGGCGTGCGCGAACGCACGGGTACGCCGGGACCCGACGGGTCCGGCGCGGGGGACGTCAGCCAGCGAGGAGAGGTGGTCCGCGGCGCAGCTGCGGACTGAGGTGCCACCGCACCCGCGGGAGTCGCGGGGTGCGGTCGACGGTGGCGACGAGCCGGGTGGCCGGGAGGACCACCGGGACGAGGAGCAGGGCGACCGCGAGGACGCGGCGCCCGGTCAGGGCGAGGACCGCCCACAGGCAGCGCTCGCCGTAGGCGAGCCAGAGTCCGACGACCGCGGCGGCGGCGAGGTGGGCCGCCATCATCGGCGCGTGGGCGGACAGGTCGTCGACGAGGTGGCCGAGAGGCAGTGCGGGGGCCGCGCTGTGGGACGCACCGCCCATGCCCTCGTAGGCCTGCTGGAGCGACCCGGTGCGTCTGCCGTCGACGACCGGCAGCTGCGCGAGCGAGCCGCCGGCGCCCGAGGTCGCGGCCACCCGGTCACCCACGTGGCCGGCCGTGGCCGTGAGGAGGACGTGGATCGCGACCTGCCCCCCGACCAGCAGGGCGACCAGTCGCACCGGCGAGGCCTGCCGGTCGAGCAGCGGCACGCTGAGCAGGACCGAGGCCGTCAGCAGGGCGACGAGCAGCACCGGGCCCGGCAGCAGACCCTCCGCACTGACGTGGCCGACGACCCCGAGCAGGAAGGCCACGCATCCGACGATCGCGGCGCGCGCCCAGAGCACGCAGGCGTCGATCCCAGAATCCATGGCACCTCAGTCTCTCATGGCACCCGACCCGCCGGCGGCTCGGGCATGACCCGGTCCGCCGCGACACGCCGCTACTAGATGTGGTCCCCCACTTGCCCGCAGGCCCTACATATGGTGGCGGACGCAGCTGGTTCGGCGTCTCCGCCAGAGACGTCGAGGCAAGAGGGAACCCGGTGTGAGTCCGGGACTGCCCCGCAGCGGTGAGTGGGAACGAACGCCGTCAGTCAGCACTGAGCCGCCTGGAGACAGGGGCTTGGGAAGCGACGGCCAGTAGGGGTCGGGTCGGCACGAGACGTGCCGGTGCGGCGAGCCCACGAGTCCGAAGACCTGCCAGCGCACCGCACCCGTCGGGTGCGGTGGTCCGAGGCCTCGTGGGACGGCCGACGGCTCGCGGTCTCGCCAGGCTCAGCCATCGAGACCGCCACCGTCACCTCCGCGCGACGTCCGGACCTCAGGACCGATCTCGCGAGGAGAGAGAAATGACGGTCACCACCTCGACCATCGAGCAGACAGGCTCGACCAGCAGACGCACCTCGATGCAGGTGCGCAAGCGCAACGGCGACACCGAGCCCGTCGACGTCAACAAGATCGTCCGCGCGGTCGACCGGGTCAGCGGTGACCTGGCCGACGTGGACCCGATGCGGGTCGCCACCCGCACGATCAGCGGCCTGTACGACGGGGCGAGCACCGCCGAGCTGGACCGGCTGTCGATCCAGACGGCCGCCGAGATGATCGGCGAGGAGCCGCAGTACTCCCGCCTCGCCGCCCGCCTGCTCGCGGGCTATGTCGAGAAGGAGGTGCGCAACCAGGGCGTCGCGTCGTTCAGCCAGTCCGTCGCCCTCGGGCACGCCGAGGGCCTGATCGGCGACCAGACGGCGGCGTTCGTGAAGGACAACGCCCGCAAGCTCGACTTCGCCGTGGACGCGGGGGCCGACCGACGCTTCGAGTACTTCGGGCTGCGCACGGTCTACGACCGCTACCTGCTGCGCCACCCCTCGACCCGGCTCGTGGTCGAGACACCGCAGTACTTCCTGCTGCGCGTCGCGTGCGGGCTCGCGCAGAGTCCGGGTGAGGCGATCCGGTTCTACCGGCTGATGTCGTCGCTGGCGTACCTGCCCAGCAGTCCCACCCTGTTCAACTCCGGCACCCGGCACACCCAGATGTCGTCGTGCTACCTCGTCGACAGCCCGCGCGACGACCTGGACTCGATCTACTCGAGGTACGGACAGGTCGCCAAGCTGTCGAAGTTCGCCGGCGGGATCGGGATCGCCTTCTCGCGGGTCCGCTCGCGCGGTGCGCTGATCCGGGGCACCAACGGCCAGTCCAACGGGATCGTGCCGTTCCTGCGCACCCTCGACTCGTCGGTCGCCGCGGTCAACCAGGGTGGACGACGCAAAGGCGCCGCCTGCGTCTACCTCGAGCCGTGGCACCCCGACGTCGAGGAGTTCCTCGAGCTGCGCGACAACACGGGCGAGGACGCGCGCCGGACGCACAACCTCAACCTGGCCAACTGGGTCCCCGACGAGTTCATGCGCCGCGTCGAGGCGGACGCGGACTGGTCGCTGATCGACCCGGACCAGGCTCCCGAGCTGCCCGACCTGTGGGGCGCGGCGTTCGACGCCGCCTACCGTCAGGCCGAGGAGGAGGGCCGCTACGTCCGGCAGGTCCGGGCGCGCGACCTCTACGGGAAGATGATGCGGACGCTGGCGCAGACCGGCAACGGCTGGATGACGTTCAAGGACGCCGCCAACCGGACCTGCAACCAGACCTCCGACTCCCCCGGCGGACCGGTCGTGCACCTGTCCAACCTGTGCACCGAGATCATCGAGGTCTCCTCCGACGGCGAGACGGCCGTGTGCAACCTGGGCTCGATCAACCTCGCGCAGCACCTGACCACGGACGGCTCGACCACGCAGGCGGTGGTCGACTGGGACAAGCTCCGCGAGACCGTACGGACGGCCGTCCCGCTGCTGGACCGGGTGATCGACATCAACTACTACCCCAGCGACGAGGCGGCGGCGTCCAACCCCCGCTGGCGCCCGGTCGGGCTCGGGCTGATGGGCCTGCAGGACGTGCTCTTCGCGCTCTGGCTGCCCTTCGACTCCGACGAGGCGCGCCAGCTCTCGACCCGGGTCCAGGAGGAGGTCTACCTGACCGCGCTCGAGGTGTCCTGCGACCTGGCGCGGCGCCACGGTCCGCACCCGGCGTTCGCCGACACCCGAGCCGCCGACGGCCTGCTCCAGCCGGACCTGTGGGGCGCCACGCCGACACAGGGCGCGCGGTGGGCGGCGGTCCGCGCCGACATCGCCGAGCACGGGCTGCGCAACTCGCTGCTGATCGCGATCGCACCCACCGCGACGATCGCCTCGATCGCGGGGAGCTATGAGTGCATCGAGCCGCAGGTGTCCAACCTGTTCAAGCGCGAGACGCTGTCGGGTGAGTTCCTCCAGGTCAACAGCGCGCTCGTGCGCGAGCTGAAGGCGCGCGACCTCTGGACCCCCGAGGTCCGCGAGGCGATCAAGCGCGCCGAGGGCTCGGTCCAGGGCATCGAGCAGCTGCCCGACGACGTGCGCCTGCTGTTCCGCACCGCCTGGGAGCTGCCCCAGCGCGCCCTGATCGACATGGCGGCCGAGCGGTCGCCGTACATCGACCAGAGCCAGTCGCTCAACCTGTTCATCGCGGGGCCCTCGATCGGCAAGCTCTCCTCGATGTACCTGCACGCCTGGAAGGCAGGCCTGAAGACGACCTACTACCTGCGCTCGCGACCAGCGACGCGCATCCAGCAGGCGACCACGTCGGTGGTCGCGCCTGTCGAGACCCCGATGACCATCACCATCTCGGACGACGAGGCACTCGCCTGCTCGCTCGAGAACCCCGAGAGCTGCGAGGCCTGCCAGTGACCACCACCAACGACGCCCCCGACACCCGGATGCTCCTCGACCCGGGGATGAACCTGACCCTGCGACCGATGCGCTACCCGCACTTCTACGACCGCTACCGCGACGCCATCAAGAACACCTGGACCGTGGAGGAGGTCGACCTGCACTCCGACCTGAAGGACCTCCAGCGGCTCAGCGATGCCGAGCGCCACCTGGTCTCGCGGCTGGTCGCGTTCTTCGCCACCGGCGACACCATCGTCGCGAACAACCTGGTGCTGAACCTCTACCAGCACATCAACAGCCCCGAGGGTCGGCTCTACCTCTCGCGCCAGCTCTTCGAGGAGGCGGTGCACGTGCAGTTCTACCTGACCCTGCTCGACACCTACGTCCCCGACGAGACCGAGCGGCACGAGGCGTTCGCCGCGGTCGACAACATCGCCTCCATCAAGGCCAAGGCGGACTTCTGCTTCCGCTGGATCGACTCGGTCTTCGACCTCGACGCGCTGGAGACCCGGGAGCATCGGCGGCGGTTCCTGCTCAACCTGATCTGCTTCGCAGCGGTGATCGAGGGGCTCTTCTTCTACGGAGCGTTCGCCTACGTCTACTTCCTGCGCTCGCGCGGCTTCCTCAACGGCCTCGCCTCGGGCACCAACTGGGTCTTCCGCGACGAGTCGATGCACATGGCGTTCGCGTTCGACGTGGTCGACACCGTGCGCGAGGAGGAGCCGGAGCTCTTCGACGAGGAGATGGCGGCGCAGGTGCGCCAGATGATGATCGACGGGGTGGATGCCGAGGCGCAGTTCGCCGAGGACCTGCTGGGCGGCGGCGTCGCCGGACTGTCGACCGCCGACATGCGCTCCTACCTGGAGTACGTCGCGGACCGGCGGATGGAGCGTCTCGACCTGCCACCGATCTACGGGTCCAAGAACCCGCTGGCCTTCATGGAGCTCCAGGACGTGCAGGAGCTCTCGAACTTCTTCGAGCGCAAGGTCTCGGCCTACCAGGTCGGCGTCTCCGGAACGGTCGGCTTCGACGAGGACTTCTGACCCACCAGCAGCAGGCCGGCTCCCGGATCACACCGGGAGCCGGTCGGCACGCTCCTCGACCAGCTCGGCGGGCGCGGAGAGCCGCCAGGCCTCGAAGACCAGCTCCGCGAGCTCGTCTCGCTCCACCCGCTCGAGGTGCACCACGACCCAGCCGAAGCCGTACGCCGTGAACTGCACCTCGAACACGTCGGGCCGCTCCCCCACCAGGGCCAGCTGCTCGGCGATCGTCTGCTTGAGCCCGACCGTGCTCGTCGGCTCCCACAGGTAGCCGAACCGCCGGCCGACGACGTCGAACTGCGACCAGCGCGCACGGTCCGTCCGCTCGACGCCGGGCAGCTGAGCGGCCAGGCTCACGAACTCCTCGATCCCGCACACACGGCGATTCTCTCCGACGCCGACGACAATGCTGCCCCCGCGGCCGCGCTACGCGCCGCGGCGGTCCTCAGCCGGCGAGCGACCCGGAGAAGATCTGCCAGGCCAGAGCGCTCTTCGCCACCAGGCTCAGCACCAGGTAGGTCTTCTCCCCGAAGGCGTAGCTCCTCCACGGCCCGATCTCCCGGTACTGCAGCCACTGGTTGAGGGCGAAGCTCATGAACAAGATGAAGAGCGAGATGAAGATGCCGTAGACGAAGCCGGGCACCGACGACCCGGCGCCCACCAGGTTGACGCCGATCGCCACCCAGGGGGCCGCGCCGGCGACCACGCCGAACCAGAATGGGAGCATCGTCGTCCTCGCGCGTCCCGGAGGGTTGCTCACCTCCTGGATCCAGCCGAACAGGATCATCGCGACGTTGGCTCCGGCGATGGCGACCACCGCGGTGATGCCGGTGATGCCGTTGTAGAAGCCGATCAGCAGGACCATCAGCGTGGCGCTGACGGAGTACTCGATCCAGCGGAACCTGTTGAAGCCTGCCGCGAGCTCTCGTTCGTAGCGGCCCCTCGCCGCGGTGGCGGTGATCAGGTGGTCCAGCGCCGCGAGTGCCAGGAACAGCGCGACCGCGCCTCCGACCGGGACGTCGAAGAGAGCATCCGGGGACGGCAGCTGGCTTCCCGGTGGTCCGTCAGGGAACTGGGACGTGACGGTGATCGCGAAGTCACCGGCCAGGAGCAGGATGGCCACCGCCTGCGCGACGTGCAGGACGGTGAGGCCGATGTTCCAGCGGCGGAGGTTGGACAGCCGCTCGGTGGTCACGCCGCTCGCAGTGGTCCCGTCGTGCTGGGGACTCGGATGGGTGCTCATGACACTCCTGGGACTCGGGGTAGTGGGATCCAGTGGATCACGACGCGCTGAAGTGGTCGACGTAGGAGAGCACGCGACCGAACATCGCGCTGACCGCCGCCGGGTCCATCGCCATCGGGGGCGGCTGGTCCCCGAGGTGGTACAGCGTGGGGACCGCATCCTCGGCCCCGGCCCGCTGCGCCACCCTCGCGCAGACCCGAGCCGCATCCCGCACCGGCTGCGGGTCGACGCTCAGCAGCGACTCGAAGACCCGCTGCCCGTCGGGGACGTCGATCTGGCCGGGCAGCTCCCAGGCGCTCAGCACCACGGGGAGATCGGTGTCGTCGCAGACCACCGCCCACTCCCGCGCCATCGGCTCCTCGGCCGCCAGCGGCACGAGCACCGGTGACGGCCGAGCAGACGTCGGCGCCTGCGGCCCGCTCAGGTCGGGGAAGTCGGCGAAGACGAACGAGGAACGGGCAACGACGCTGAGCTCCTGCCACCGTGCACGAGCTGAGGCGTAGAAGCCCTCCCGCTGGAACGCCCCGAACAGGACGGCACGCTCGGCCTTCGCGCAGAACTCGTCCTCGATGGCCCAGGAGAGCGCGAGCAGCGTGCGCTTGTGGAGCCGCTGCACCGGCAGGTGCGGGTGCGTGCGCCGCAGCTCCGCGTAGACCGACGGGGTGCCCGGGGTCGCGCGTGCCAGGGCATCGGCGATGGCCACGTCGAGACGGACCCCGGCATCGCGGCGCCGGACGACGCGCTCGACCGTCGCGACGTCGGACTCGAGGTAGCGCCGGTGGCCGCTCGCGAGTCGCTGCGGCCGCGGGAAGTCGTGGCGCTGCTCCCACATCCGCAGCGTCGCCGGGCTGAGGCCGGTCCGGTCGGCGAGGTCGCCGATCGTCAGCAGCCCCTCTGTCGGGACCCCTTGCGCAGATGTGATCTGTGTGTTCATGTTGAACACGTTAAACCTAAACAAGCCGTTTAGGCAATCCGGAGATCCACCCATGGAGGCACAGATGAACATCAGCAGTCAGTCCGTCGATGGCGGTACCAGCGAGGTCGTGGACTGGACCGACCTGGGGCAACGCATGTGGAGCTTCCTCACCGGACGCGAGGCGGCGATCCACTACAGCTTCGAGGAGATGTCGATCGAGGTCCCCCGCGACACCGGCTCGAACGCCCCCCGGGCGACCTGGAAGCTCAACGGCACGTTGACGGTGACGACCAGCGACGCCGGTGCACCGGTCTCGCCGAGCGACCGATGACAGCGCCATGACGACCCTGATCTCCGCCGAGCTCGACGTCGAGCTGGCCGTCGACGGCCGGACGACCGTGCGCGGCAGACTGCACGGTCGATCCTCCCGGCTGGTCCTCGAGGTCGACGACCCCGGCGCCTTCGCCGGCTCCCGCGACGCGCCGGCGATCCGCGATCTCGCCGACGGCCTCGCCGCCCAGGGGGTGGTGATCCGCGTCGTCAGCAACGGCCGGGACCTGGTGTCCCTGGGGGCCGTGTCCGCACCGTGGTGGCAGCGCCGCGCGACCGGGTCGCGACGCATCCGGTTGGCCAGCCTCCGCGGCGCGTGGACCGCGGCGCGAGCGCGCGCGAGCGGTGCGCAACCGGTCCTCCCGGACGCGACGCTGCTCCCTCCCC
>JBAWHI010000431.1:0-4443 GCA_049593675.1 Nocardioides sp. | reverse complement strand
CTCAAGCTCGGCGTCGTCGAGGTCGGCCGCGCCCGTGGCCGCCGCCCGCAGCGCGGCGACGTCGGCGTACGGCCTGCCCGCGAGCACGGCCTCCACCCAGCGAGGCACGTCGAGGCAGGCGGCCAGCCTGCTCCGCGCCTCGGCCTCGGGAAGCGCGTTGAAGCCCTGGATGCCGCTCACGAGTCGTCCCGTGTCACGCTCGCCTCGATCAGCCCGTAGGGCCGGTCGGCGGCGATGAACACCTCGCCCGGGTTCTCCAGCCCGAACGGGGCCAGGTCGACCAGGTGGTGGTGCTTGTTCGGCGCCGCGAACGAGATCTCGGCGATCTCGTCGTGCGCCTCGAGCACGGCCCTGCCCATCGCGTAGAGCGACTCCTGCAGAGCCCGGCTGTAGGTCGTGGCGAAGGTGGCGAGCAAGACGGCGCGGACGTCGTCGTAGGCCGCGTTCCAGTCGACGCCTGCTCGGTCGGCGTAGCGCCAGCGAGCGGTCAGCGAGGTCGCGAGGATCCGGTCGTCCGCCTCGGGCAGGGTCGTGTACTCGTCGGTGAGGAAGCCCGTGAACTCGGACCCGGTCGACTTGAGGACCGTCAGCCCGGTCAGGCCCGAGACGACTCGGACCGCCTCCCCCGACAGGTCGACCTCGGTGGTGCGCACCTCTCCCCCGCGCCGGACGAACGCATGGTCGTGACCGGTGCCGTCGACCGGGATCCGGTCCCAGGCGTACTGCTCGACCCGCACCCGGGTGCCGCTGGCGGCCGGGGTGGCCTCCATCAGACGTCGCGCGAGCGCGAGGGCGTAGTCCTCCGGTGAGGTGACCCCGTGCGACTTGGCGAAGGCGAAGGCGGTGTTCTTCTGGGTGTCGGTCGGGAGCACCTGTGACTGGTCGCCCTCGACGTGCGCCGCCGCGAAGTCGCCGCGCAGGGCGGTGGAGACGTTCAGGTCGATGATGTCGTGGCGCGCGGTGTCGCGCACGATCCGGACCACCCTGTTCTCGGCCTTGCCGTACTGGTTCGCCCCCAGGACGATCGCCATGTCAGGACCCCTCTCCTCCGGCGCGGTGGGCGAGGTCCGCGAGTCGCCCGACGTCGAGGCCTGTGGCCACCGCGACGTCGTCGTCGACGATCGCGCCGCAGTCGAGGCCGCGCAACAGGAAGTCGGCGAGGGCCCGAGCGGTCGCGGGCTCGTCGAGGATGCCCGACTCCTGTCGACCGACGTAGTCGCGCAGCCGCTGCGCGGCGGCGCCGAACCCGCTGCGGTAGAAGGAGAACGTCGCGCCGAAGCGTGTCGGCAGCTGAGCCGGGTGCAGGTCCCAGCCCTGGTAGTAGCCGCGCTCGAGCGAGCGACGGACCAGGCGGAGATGGTCGGCCCAGGCGTCGCGCACGGCGTCGGGACCACCGATCGGCAGCCGGTTGCTGCTCCCGTCGGAGAGGCGCACGCCGGTGCCCGCGGCTGCGGCCTGCATGACCGCCTTGGCGTGATCGGCGACCGCGTGATCGAGGCTCTGCTGAGAGGCCGCGATGCCGCAGAAGGCGCTGTAGTCGTAGGTGCCGTAGTGCAACCCGGTGCAGCGGCCCGCGCTCGCATGGATCATCGGGGCGACCAGGGCGGTGCCCTCCGGCCCGAGGATCGACTGCGGAGTCTCGATCTGCAGCTCGAACCCGAGCGCCTCCCGCGTCAGACCGAGATCGGCCTCGAGCCGCTGCATCGTGTGCACCAGCGCCTCGACCTGGTCGACCGACGTCACCTTGGGCAGCGTGACCACGAACCCCTCAGGCAGGGGTCCGTCCTCGAGGAGGGCGTCGAGGAAGAGGACGAGCGTCCGGAGCCCCCGGGCCCGGGTGGGCCTCTCGAAGCTCTTGAACCGGATGCCACTGAACGGCGACGCGACCCCGTCCGCCACGGCGCGCCGCAGCTCCCGGGCCGCCACCCGGGCCGCACCGTCCTCCTCCTCGTCCGACCGCGGCCCGTAGCCGTCCTCGAAGTCGATGCGCAGATCCTCCACAGGCTCACCGGCCAGCTTCTCCCGGACCCGGTCGACGAGCGACCCGTCGTCGTCGAGGAGCTCGACCAGCAGCGCCTCGTGCTCGTCGATGCTCGCCAGCGCCAGCCCGCCGTACTCCGTCACGAGTCCGGCATGGAAGCGGTCCGCAGGGACGTAGACGGTGTGCACCGGCTGTCGCCCCGCACGCTGACCGGGATAGTCACGCACGAGGGTGCGATCGGCGGCCTCGAGCCGCACATCGAGCTCCTCGCCCAGGCGGTCGAGATCGACGTCCGAACGGCCGGAGCCGGACCCAGGGCAAGCCATCCCCGCACCCTAGTCCGCTTCCCCGTCCTCGGCGTCGCGTGCCCGATCAGTCCACGCCCTCCTCCGGCAGCAGCTGGCGCTGGTCGAGGACGTAGAGCAGCACGAAGCCCGGGACCACCAGCACGACACCCAGGACCACCGTCACCACGAGGGCCGCAAGGGTGCCCTCGGGTGCCGCGGCCTGGGCCACGGTCAGCGACTCGGGCAGCAGGTACGGCCACTGGGCGACGCCCCAGCCGATCACGACGGACGCCACCGCGAGCGCGGCCAGGAGACGAGCGCCGCGGGCCGCCCCGCGCAGGAGCAGCACGAGTGCCCCGACACCGCAGAGCACGCCGACGATGACGACCGGCAGCGCCCGCGAGGTGAGTCCGTCGAAGACGTACGGCGCATCGCTGCGCACCACGAAGAAGCCGATCACCAGCACGACGGCGACGACCGCACCGGTGCCGACACACCGGCGCCGGAAGTACTCCGCGAGGTCCTCGTCCCCGACCGCGCGCGCCTCCCACACCAGGTAGACGGCCGCCAGGTAGGCGACCATCGCCACGGCGAGGACACCGGCGAACACCGAGGTCGGGTTGATCCAGCTGTCGACCGGGTCCCCGGCCTTGCCGCCGGCGGGCACGCGCCCCGATGCGATCCCGCCGGCCACCGCAGCCAGGCAGTAGGGCACCACGACCGAGGACAGCGCGAAGCCTCCCCCGAAGATCCTTCGGACCGGCATGCTCACCACTGCCTTGCGGAACGCGAAGCTGGCGCCTCGCACCACGATGCCCAGGGCCGCGATGGTCAGCGGCACGAACAGGGTGAGCATGATCGACGCGTAGGCCTCCGAGAACGCCGTCCAGCTGACGACGAAGATGAAGATCAGCCAGACGTGGTTGGCCTCCCACACGGGGCCGATCGCGCGCTCGATCAGCGCGCGGGGCCGGCGCCCCCGCTCGGCTCCACCCGCCGTCAGGTCCCAGACACCGGCGCCGTAGTCAGCACCGCCGAAGACCGCATAGAACGTCAGGGCGATCAGGAGGACGACGGCGACCGTGGTGCTCATCGGGTCGGCTCCTCGGACTCCGCGGCGGCCTCCGGGGCCCCTGGCAACGGCGTCGGCGCGTACGGGCCGTCCATCTCGGTGCCGGCCGCGTGGTCACGGAACCGCCGCGACATCGAGCGCAGGACCAGGACGGTGGTCACCCCCAGGATCAGGTAGGCCACGGTGACGGTGACGAAGGTGATCCAGACACCGGTGTTCTCCGTCGCGGCGTCCTCGACCTTCATGTGCCCGTAGACGATCCAGGGCTGGCGGCCGACCTCGGTGACGATCCAGCCCGCCTCCATGGCCGCGACCGAGAGCACCCCGGAGGCGGCCGCGCAGCGCAGGAACCAGCGCGACGTTGGCATGCGTCGGCGGAACAGCCAGCTGAGGGCGTACCAGATGGAGAGCAGGAACAGCAGCGTCCCGACCCCGACCATCACGTCCCAGGCGAGATGCACGATGTTGGCCTGCCGGATCGTCGGGCGCTCGTCCTCGGGGAAGGCGTCGAGACCCTGGACCACGGTCGACTTCCCGGTGCTGGGGTCGGAGAGCCACGACGCCAGACCCGGGATCGCGATGCCGCCCTCGACCTCGCCGTCTGCGTTCAGCTTGCCCAGGAGCGTCTCGGGCACGTCGCTGCTGGTCTCGGGGACCAGCTCGATCGCGGCGAACTTGGCCGGCTGCTCGTTGTAGACCCAGCGCGCGAGCGCGTCGCCCACACCCATCTGGATCGGGGTCGCGATCGCGGCGACGGTGAACGCGATCGTGAAAGCGACTCGGTGGTAGCGATCGTTGCGGCCGCGCAGCATCGCGGTGGCGTACACGGAGGCGACCAGGAATCCGCCCACCAGGTAGGCCGCAACCAGCATGTGCGCCGCCTCGAGCGGCATGGCGTCGTTGAAGATCACCTTGACCGGGTCGACGTCGACCACGTTGCCCTGCTTGTCGAGGGTGAAGCCCTGCGGAGCGTTCATCCAGGCGTTGGCCGCGACCACGGAGATGCTGCCGAAGATCCCGGCGATCCAGATCGGGACCCCGGTCCAGAAGTGCGTCCAGGGCTTCAGCCGCCGCCAGCCGAAGATGTAGATGGCGATGAAGAT
>JBAWHI010000430.1:0-2026 GCA_049593675.1 Nocardioides sp. | reverse complement strand
TGGTCGCGAGGATCGCGCCGGGCTTGCAGATCTCGTCGAGGTTCTCGAACAGCGTCGTCTTGATGGCCAGGTCCTCCGCGATCGCCTCGACGACGAGGTCGACGGCGGCCAGGTCGTCGAGCGAGGTGGAGCCGGAGATCCGGGCCAGCACCTCGGCCTTGGCCTCCTCGGTCGCCCGCCCGCGCTGGATCTGCTTGTCGAAGCTCTTCGTCACCGCGGCGACGACGCCGTCGACCTTCTCCTGGGCGCGGCCGATGACGAGCACGTCGTACCCGCTCTTGGCGAAGACCTCGACGATGCCGCTCGCCATGGTGCCGGTGCCGACGACACCGACCTGGTTGATCTCGTGGCGCAGCTGGGGCTTGTCGTCCGCGGAGGGCGTTTGGTCGTCAGCGACGACGACCGGGCTGTCCGGGGCCTCGTAGGTGTAGAAGCCGCGCCCCGTCTTGCGACCCAGCCACCCGGCGGTGACCATCTGCTTGAGGATCGGCGAGGGCGCGTGCAGCCGGTCGCGGCCCTGGCGGTACATCGTCTCCAGGATCGTGTAGGCCGTGTCCAGGCCGATGAGGTCCAGCAGCGCGAGCGGCCCCATCGGGTAGCCGCAGCCGAAGCGCATCGCGGCATCGATGTCCTCGCGGCTCGCGTAGCGGGCCTCGTACATCGAGACCGCGTGGTTGAGGTAGCCGAAGAGCAGGGTGTTGGCGATGAAGCCGGCCTTGTCGCCGCAGACGACCGGCGTCTTGCCGACCGCGCCGAGCAGCGACTGCACGTCGGCGAGCACCTGAGCGTCGGTGACGACGGTGCGGACGATCTCGACGAGCTCCTGGACCGGCGCGGGGTTGAAGAAGTGGACGCCGACGACCCGGCCGGGACGCGAGTTCGCCGTCGAGATCTCGGTGACCGAGAGGCTGGAGGTGTTGGTGGCCAGCACGGCCTCGGGTGACACGATCGCGTCGAGCTCGCGGAACAGCGCCTTCTTGGTCTCCAAGGACTCCACCACGGCCTCGACGACCAGGTCGGTCTCGGCGAGGTCCTCCAGCGACGTGGTGAAGGTGATCCGGCCGAGCAGCTCGGCCCGCTCGGCGTCGGTCAGCTTCTCGCGGCGTACCGCTCGGGCGGTGGAGTGCTCGAGGTGCTGGCGACCGCGGGCCAGTCCGTCGTCGTCCTTCTCGACTCCCACGACGGCGTAGCCGTTGCGGGCGAACACCTCGGCGATGCCGGCACCCATGGTGCCCAGGCCGATCACTCCGATGGTCGAGAAGGTGCGCGCAGGAGCCGGAGACGTCGTCATGCGCGCATGCTGCCACGGGCTGGTCGGCCGCGCAGTGGCGTAGTTCACTCGCGAGTAACTTAGCGGTCCCCTCGGCCGCCGTCGGGGCCTCCCGGGCCCGCGGGGTAGATTCCGGCCCCGTGAGACTCGTCGTAGCCAGGTGCCAGGTCGACTACGCCGGGCGGCTGACCGCCCACCTCCCGTTGGCGACGCGGGTGCTGATGATCAAGGCCGACGGGTCGGTGCTCGTGCACTCGGACGGCGGGTCGTACAAGCCGCTGAACTGGATGTCGCCGCCGTGCACGCTCCGCGAGGGCACCACCGAGGACGGCCAGGTCGAGTGGACCGTCACCAACCCCAAGAGCGACGACACCCTGCGCATCCTCCTGACCGAGATCCTCAGCGACTCCAGCCACGACCTCGGCATCGACCCGGGCCTGCAGAAGGACGGCGTCGAGAAGCACCTGCAGGAGCTGCTCGCCGAGCACCCGGCGACCCTCTCCCCCGGCCTGAGCCTGGTCCGGCGCGAGTTCCCGACCGCTATCGGTCCGGTCGACCTGATGTGCCGCGACGAGGCAGGCGCCTCGGTCGCGGTCGAGATCAAGCGTCGCGGCGAGATCGACGGCGTGGAGCAGCTCACCCGCTACCTCGAGCTCCTCAACCGCGACCCGCTGCTCGCTCCGGTCCGCGGCATCTTCGCCGCCCAGGAGATCAAGCCGCAGGCCCGGGTGCTCGCCACCGACCGCGGCATCACCT
>JBAWHI010000429.1:0-2946 GCA_049593675.1 Nocardioides sp. | reverse complement strand
CGCACCTGGTGCTGCGCCAGGACACGCTGCCCGGCCTCACGGTGTCGGTCTTCTGCCCGGTGCCGGGCGAGACCAACCGGTTCGTCATGGTGCTCCCCCAGCCGGACGGCACCGTCTACGTGGGCCTGACCGACGAGCCGCTCGAGGGGGCGGTGCCCGACGTCCCCGAGCCGTCGGAGCCGGAGATCGGCTTCCTGCTCGACGTGGTCTCGGCCGCCTTCTCCCAGCAGCTACACCGCGCCGACGTCGTCGGGGCGTACGCCGGGCTCCGGCCGCTGCTCGACAGCGAGGGCTCGACGGCCGACCTGTCGCGGCGCCATGCCGTGCTCACCAGCAGCAGCGGCGTCATCACGGTCGTCGGAGGCAAGCTGACGACCTACCGCCGGATGGCCGAGGACGCCGTCGACGCGGCGCTCGCGCACACCGGACATCCGGCCGGCGCCTGCCGCACCCGCGACCTCCCCCTGCTCGGCGCCGCCTCCCGGACCGAGCTGGCCGAGCTCGAGCTGCCGCCGCGGCTGGTGCGCCGCTTCGGCACCGACGCCGCACTCGTCCTCGCGGTCGCTCGCACCGTCAGCGGGCTCACCGACGACGAGCTGGTCGCCCCGGTCGCCGACGGCATCCCGGTCACCCTCGCCGAGCTGCTCTTCGGCGTCGCCCACGAGGGCGCCCACGACGTCGACGACCTGCTCGACCGGCGGACCCGGGTGGGGCTGGTGCCGGCCGACCGGCTCCTCGCCGTACCGGCCGCGGAGCGCGCGCTGGCGCTGGTGGCCGCGCGCCGCTGAGCCGGATCGATGAGTTTGCCCGTCGACGCCGGTCGGTACCTCCATGCAGACTGGTGCGGTCATGACGACACTCGATGATCCCGGGGCCGAGCTCCACGACTTCCCCGCCCTCACCCAGCGCTACCAGCGCGAGCTGCTGGCGCACTGCTACCGGATGTCCGGCAGCGTGCACGAGGCGGAGGATCTCGTGCAGGAGACCTTCCTGCGCGCGTGGAAGGCCGCCGGCGCGTTCGAGGGCCGCTCGTCGGTGCGCACCTGGCTGTATCGGATCGCGACCAACGTCTGCCTGACCAACCTCGAGGGCCGGCCGCGACGGCCGCTGCCGGCCGGGCTCGGCACCCCGGAGGCGATGGCCGGCGACGCGCTCGAGTCGGACCACGAGATCGCCTGGCTCGAGCCGGTCCCCGACGCCGCGGTGGTCGTGGCCGAGCGGGACTCGATCCGGCTCGCCTTCATCGCCGCCCTCCAGCACCTGCCGGCCCGCCAGCGCGCGGTGCTGATCCTGCGCGACGTGCTGCGCTGGTCGGCGGCCGAGGTCGCCGCCGCCCTCGACACGACGTCTGCGGCGGTCAACTCCGCCCTCCAGCGTGCTCATGCCCAGCTCGCGGATCGCGGCCTGACCGAGGACACCGTCCACCCCGATCTCACCCCGGCCCAGTCCCGGCTGCTGGAGCGCTACGTCGACGCCTTCTGGCGCAAGGACGTCGACGCGATCGTCGGCATGCTCACCGTGGAGGCGACCTGGGACATGCCGCCGTTCACCAGCTGGTTCAAGGGCGCGGACAACATCGGCTGGCTCATCGGCAACGAGTGCCCCGGCGGCGCCCGGGACATGCCGATGCTGCCGACACAGGCCAACGGCCAACCGGCGTACGGCCTCTACATGCGGACCCCCGCGGGAGACTTCGCGCCGTTCCAGCTGCAGGTGCTCGAGCTCGACGGCGACCGGGTCCGGCACGTCACGGCCTTCTTCGACCACACGCTGTTCGAGCGGTTCGGTCTCCCGATGCGCCTGCCCGCCGACCACGCCCCGGAGCCGAGCGGCCGGTGACCGCGACGCTCGACGGCTGCGTCGGGCTGCTCGACCGGTCCCTCGTCTACACCTGCGCCCGCCTCGGCGAGGTGCGCGACGATGAGCTCGACCGGCCGACACCCTGCGCGGACTGGGACCTGGCCGACCTGCTGGCCCACATGGACGACGCCCTCGACGCCTTCACCGAGGCGGCCGGCGGCTCGGTCGGGAGGCCGGGCGACCGCGACCTCCCCGTCTCGGCGTCGACGTCGGTCTGCAGCATCCGGGCCAAGGCGACCGCGCTGCGGGGGATCTGGTCCCGGCCGACGCCCGGAGACGTCGTCATCGAGGCCGCCACCGGCCCCCTCGACCTGCACACCCCCCTGCTCGTCGCCACCGCCGCCCTCGAGGTCGCCGTGCACGGGTGGGACGTCGCCCGAGCCACCGGTGTCGGTCGGCCGGTGCCGCCGGAGCTCGCCCGCGACCTGCTGCCGATGGCGCTCGCCCTGGTGGGTCCGGCGGACCGCGGGGTCCGGTTCGCCGCCGAGCGACCGGTCCGAGCAGACGCGTCCGCCGATGTCCGGCTGTTGGCGTATCTGGGGCGTACCTGACTGGACCGCCTGCGGCGGTTCGCGGCATTCCCGGGACCGCCGCCGGGCCCGTTCCTAGGCTGGTCCGCATGATGTCGCCCCAGGCGGAGATCGCCGAGGCCCCGGCTCGGGAAGAGCCGCATCTGCCCCCCGCGGTGCTCTCCCGCGCGTTCGCGCGCCTGCGGGCCGGAGCCGTCACCGAGGCGCTCGCCGACCTCGACGGCGTCCGTCAGAGCGACTGGGACGGACTCGACGACCTCAGCCGTGCGGCGCTGCTCACGGCCACGATCGACGGGCGGCTCGCGCGCGGCGACCTCACCGAGGCCCAGGCCCACGGGGAGGCGCTCGGCGCGCTGCTCGACTCCCCGGGGACGACGGGCGCCACCGCCCACTTCGGCCGGGCCGAGCTGGCCGCCGCCACCGGCGACCCGGAGACCGCGGCCGGACACCTCGACCGGGTCGGCCTGCTGCTCGGCGACCACGACGATCCCGCGCGGCTGCCGTGGCGAGCGGCCGCCGCCCTGACCGCGGTGCGGCTGGGCCACCGGCCCGAGGC
>JBAWHI010000428.1:0-2413 GCA_049593675.1 Nocardioides sp. | reverse complement strand
CCCGATCAGCAGCGCGACGCCGTCGTCGCGCACCCACGACCGGACCCGCTCGGGGTGGTGGCGCAGGGCCAGCCAGGTGGCCTCGTCGAGCGGCGCGGCCCCGTCGGCCGTCTCGGCGGCGGCCGCGATCCGGGCGATGGTCTCGGTCTCCATCTGCCCGACCCTACGGAAGGGGCGTGCTGATCGTGGAGTGGCAGCGGCACCGGGTGCGGTCAGCGCTCCACGATCCCGCAGCCCGGACCGCACGGCCGCGGGGAGCCGGTCCACCCGAGGCGCTGCAGGGTCCGCCCCACGCGCGAGGCGGTGCGACACGGCGTCCCGAACACCTGGCTCCAGCGCAGCCGGAGCACCTGGCGGCCCTCCGCCTCGTCGTCCAGGTCGCGTCCCGCGTCGCGCTGCCCCGCCTCGAACGAGTCGTGGGCGCTGCGACCGTCCAGCTCGACGCACAGCCCGAGGTCGTACTCCGCGTCGCGGTACTCCCGCCCCCGGGAGCCCGCCCGGACCACCTGCCGGTTCGCGGTGGGCAGGCCGTGGGCGCGTTCGACCCGGGTGAGATAGCCGTGCTCGAGCACCGAGCACGCGCCGGTCGCGACGTCGTCGAGGACCGCGCCCACCCAACGTCGCCGCGGCATCCGCGAGCGATCGGCGAGCTCGGACCGCAGCCGCGCCGCGGTCGTACGCCGGCTCCCGACCGCGTCGGCGATGGCACGGACGACGTCGAGCTCGGTCGGCGCGGCGGCGACCCGGTCGAGGACCAGCACGTCGTAGCGCAGCCGCGGCGGGGTGGCGTTCGCCTGCACCAGCTCGTCGAATCGTCGTCGCCGGTGCAGGCGCACGCCGGGGGTGCCGGCGAGCCGCCGGGAGGCGTCGATCGCCACGTGCACGGGCCGGTCCGGCTCCGGGTCGGCCAGCGCGGACGGCCCGCACAGCGCGGCCGGGGCGGCGTAGAGGACAGCCGCCCACGATCGCTGTCGCGGGGTCAGCGGCCCGGTGTGGGCGACGTAGACCCGGCGGTGGACCCGGACGAGCTGGCGGCGTCGCAGCATCCGGTCGACGTCGGGAGCCGCCAGGCCGGTCTCGATCAGCTGCGCCCAGCTGGCGACGTCGTCCTGGTCGGCCAGCAGTCGCGGCAACTCATCGCCCATGCGACAGGGATGCCCGTCGGCGCGGCGGGGCGAACCGAGGCGCTCACGACCTGTGGACGACGCGTCGCAGCCCGGGCACCCGGCCGCTCGAGCGTATCGGCGGACGGGTGCCCGGGCTGCGTGGTGGGCGGAGGCTCAGGCCTCGATCGCGGTGCGCTCGGCGTCCTCGGTGCCGGCGGAGACCTCGATCTTGCGCGGCTTGGCCTTCTCCGCGACCGGGACGGTCAGGCGCAGCACGCCGTCGGCGTAGCCCGCCTCGATCCGGTCGAGGTCGAGGTTGTCGCCGAGCACGAGCTGGCGGCTGAAGGCGCCGCGCGGCCGCTCGGAGGCGAGGGCCTCCCAGTCGCCGTTGCGGGCCATCCGCTCGGCGCGGACGGTCAGCACGTTGCGCTCGACGTCGAGGTCGATGCTCTCCCGGGCGACGCCGGGCAGGTCGAACTCGATGACGAACCGGTCGCCCTCGCGCCAGGCGTCCATCGGCATCACCGCGGGACGGTTGGTGGTGCCGAGCAGCTGCTGGGTGAGGCGGTCGAAGTCGCGGAACGGGTCGGTGGTGCGCAGCAGCATGCGGATCTCCTCCTTGTGCGACAGGTGGCCCGGAGCGTGTCCAGACCTATATCGGTGGTTACAGGTTTCTTATATGCCAAAGATCAGCAAGAATCAAGTCATGTCCGAGAGCAGCCGAGGCGTCTTCGCCATCTCCGTCGCCGCCGACCTGGTGTCGATGCAGATCCAGAACCTGCGCGTCTACGAGCGCCGTGGCCTGGTCGACCCCGACCGGACCGCGGGCGGCACCCGCCTCTACAGCGCCGACGACATCGACCGGCTGCGCCGCATCGGCGAGCTGCTGGGCGAGGGGCTCAACCTGGCGGGGATCAGTCACGTGCTGCGGCTGGAGGCCGAGGTCGACCGGCTCCAGGCCCAGCTCCGGCGGCGCCGAGAGACCGGACGCTAGGTCGCCGACCGCTCCAGGATCATCGTGATCGGCCCGTCGTTGACCGACGCGACCTGCATGTCAGCGCCGAAGACCCCGCGCTCGACCCGGGCGCCGAGCCGCTCCAGCTCCGCGCACACCGCGTCGTACGCCGGCTCGCTGACCGCCCCGGGGGCTGCGGCGTTCCACGTCGGGCGCCGGCCCTTGCGGGCGTCGCCGTAGAGGGTGAACTGGCTGACCACGAGCACCGGCGCCCCGATGTCGGAGGCGGAGCGCTCCTCGCGCAGCAGCCGCAGCTCCCAGATCTTGCGCGCGGTCCAGGCGATCTCGTCGG
>JBAWHI010000427.1:0-2623 GCA_049593675.1 Nocardioides sp. | reverse complement strand
TCGCTCTCCTGGGCTTCATGATCGTCGTCGTCGCGACGCCGCGGGACTGGTACGCCGCCTACGGGGTCTACCTGGCGCTGCTGGTCGTCGTCATCGGGGTCAGCCGGGTGCCGCCGACCTACCTCCTGAAGCGCACTGTCGTCGAGGTGCCGTTCGTGGTGTTCGCCGTGCTGCTGCCGTTCGTCGCCACCGGCCCGCAGGTCGAGGTGCTCGGCGTCTCCGTGAGCCAGCACGGCCTCGAGGCGGGCATCGCGCTGCTCGTGAAGGGCACGCTCGGCGTGCTGGCGAGCCTGACCCTGGCCGCCACCACCGAGCCGCAGGACCTGCTCGTGGGGCTGGAGCGACTTCGGCTTCCGCACCAGCTGGTCCAGATCATGGCGTTCATGGTCCGCTACCTCGATGTCGTCACCGGCGAGATGCAGCGCATGAAGGTGGCGCGCGAGTCGCGCGGCTTCACGGCCCGCAACCCGCGGCACTGGCCGGTGGTGGCCCGTTCGGCGGGCGCGCTGTTCATCCGCTCCTACGAGCGTGGCGAGCGGGTGCACCTCGCGATGCTGTCGCGCGGTTACACCGGGACGATGCCGAAGCAATGAGCACCCCCGTCCTCGACGTCAACGGCCTGGCCTACGCCTACCCCGACGGACACCAAGCGCTGTTCGGCGTCGACCTGCACGTCCACCGCGGCGAGCGGGTCGCGCTGCTCGGTCCCAACGGGGCCGGCAAGACCACGCTGGTGCTGCACCTCAACGGCATCCTCTCCGCCGCTTCCGGGGGCCAGGGCGCAGGCTCGGTCGCGGTCAGCGGGCTGCAGGTCGAGAAGGCGAACCTCGCGGAGATCCGGCGCCGGGTCGGCATCGTCTTCCAGGACCCCGATGACCAGCTGTTCATGGGGACCGTGCGCGCCGACGTCGCCTTCGGTCTCGCGAACCTGGGCATCAAGGGGGCCGAGCTCGACCGACGCGTGATGGTCGCTCTGGAGCAGGTCGGCATGGCGGACTTCGTCGACCGCCCGCCGCATCATCTGTCCTTCGGTCAGCGCCGCCGGGTGGCGGTGGCGACCGTGCTCGCGATGGAGCCGGAGATCCTGGTGCTCGACGAGCCGTCGTCCAACCTGGACCCGGCGTCGCGGCGTGAGCTCGCCGACATCCTGCGCTCGCTCGACGTCACCGTGCTGATGGTGACCCACGACCTGCCGTACGCCCTCGAGCTCTGCCCGCGCTCCGTGGTGCTCAGCGACGGCTCCGTCGTCGCCGACGGTACGACGTACGACGTGCTCACCGACGAGGCGCTGATGCGAGCGCATCGGCTCGAGCTCCCCTTCGGGTTCGACCCGAGGACGGCCGGCCCTCCGGCTCGTTGATAGCCTCGGACGACATCGACTGGTGAGGAGCAATCGTGGGCAACGACGAGCAGCTGTCCGCTCTGGAGCACGAGATCGAGGCGACCCGGGAGAACCTGGCCTCCACGATCGACCAGCTCCTCTACCGCGTGCACCCCAAGACGATCGCGGTGCGTGAGGTCAACAGCGTCAAGGCCCACTTCGTCGACTCGCAGACCGGGCAGCCGCGCACCGACAACATCCTCAAGACGGTCGGCGTCGTGGTCGGCGTCGTCGGCTTCTTCGTGGTGGTGCGCAAGGTCGTCCGCTGAGGTGGGAGACAAGACCCCCATCAAGATGCTCCACGACCGGATCCTGGTCGAGGTGGACCGGGAGTCCGGCGAGCGTCGGTCCTCCGGTGGCATCGTGATTCCGGCGACCGCCGCCATGGGTGCCCGCCGGCTGGCCTGGTCCCGCGTGGTCGCCGTCGGCCCGCACGCCCGCGCGGTCGAGGTCGACGACAAGGTGCTCTTCGAGCCCGAGGACAAGGCCGAGGTCGAGGTGGCGGGGGAGACCTACCTCGTGATGCGCGAGCGCGACATCCATGCCGTCGCAGCCGAGCGGATCGGCGACTCGGCGACCGGTCTGTACCTCTAGCTCTAGAACTGACGGACGTCGTTGACAGTTCGGGTCTCTGATCCCTAGGAGACCTTCATGACAGAACGGGAACTGGAACGACGGGCAAAGCACAAACAGTTGAGTCCAGCAGGGTGGTGTACGACGTGGTGACGGCCCGGGCGTAGACGCTGGCGCGGTCACCGCGTGATTCTTCGAGGAATCTCCTACAACCCACTCGAAGAGAGGCACAGCGATGACCGCTGGACCCAGTATCGACCCCGCCGAGTTCCCGCACGAGCACCTCGCCCAGGCCAGCCCCGATCTGCTGCGTGAGCTGATGCAGGGCTTCATCAACACCCTGCTCTCCGCCGACGCCGACGCCGACGCCGACAGCGTCTGCGGGGCCGCCTACGGCAGCCGTGACCCCGACAGGTCCAACCGCCGCAACGCTACCGACACCGCGACCTCGACACCCGAATCGGTACCCTCGACGTCGCGATCCCCAAACTCCGCGAGGGCTCGTACTTCCCGGAGTGGCTCCTCGAGCGACGCCGCCGTGCCGAAGCAGCGCTCACCAGCGTGGTCGCGACCTGCTACCTGCTCGGCGTCAGTACCCGGCGCTTGGACCGGCTGGTGCAGTCCTTGGGCATCACCGGGCTCTCGAAGTCCCAGGTGTCGGTGATGGCC
>JBAWHI010000426.1:0-1786 GCA_049593675.1 Nocardioides sp. | reverse complement strand
GGGTCGAGACGCCCGTAGTAGAGGCCGTGCGGGAGCACCACCATGTTGGCCGCGAACCGGTCGCCGCCGATGTGCGAGACCTCCCAGGTCTCCTCGGGGTGGGCTTGGTCCAGCGCCCGCGCCACCGGCCGCCCGCGCTCCGCGCAGCAGCTGTCGTGCCGACCGTTGGTGCACACACACAGGATCGACCCGTCGTACGGCGCCAGGCCGCTCGTGCCGCCGGTGCGGAACGCGCCGAGGTCGAGGTCGAGGACCTCGCGGGCGTCGGCGACGGTGCCCGACTCGATCCGCGG
This sequence comes from Nocardioides sp., assembly GCA_049593675.1. Lineage (GTDB taxonomy): Bacteria > Actinomycetota > Actinomycetes > Propionibacteriales > Nocardioidaceae > Nocardioides. The sequence goes on along the minus strand of JBAWHI010000426.1, from coordinate 1,493 downwards.
CGCCACCGGGTCGGCGTGCGCCGCGAAGACGCGCAGGGCCGGGCCGTCGGGCCGCGAGCTGAACCGGCGGATCAGCAGCACCTTGGCCCGGTGCGTCCTCGCCTGCGCGACCAGCGCGGGGCCGAGCCCGTCGGGCAGCCGCGCGTCGCGCAGGGCGGTGTCGCCCCACGGTCCGACGTGCTCGAGGAGCAGCCAGGTCCGGACGTGGGTGGCGGTCCCGGTGACGGGCTCGTCACGCAGCAGGCTCTGCGCCGCGCAGCGGAACGTCGGCGAGGGGTCGCTCACCGGATCTCCAGCAACCCTTCCCGGATCAGGCGGCGGCAGAGCACCAGGTTGCTCTGGGGGTCCAGCGGCAGGTCGGCGACGGTGAACGTCTCCCGGCTCCGGACCGCCTCGAGCGCGGGGCGGATCCAGGCCGGGACGGTCATCGAGCGGTCCCCGAGGAGCACCTCCACGACGTCGCCGCGCTCCAGGAGCACGCAGGGGTGACCGGGACGCCGGCGCAGCACCGTGGACGCGTCGACCGTGTCCCGGCCGAGCACGTCGTGGAGTCCGCCGCCCAACCGCGGCGGGCGCGATGTCAGGAAGCGCCGGATCTCGGTCTCGACCGCCGTGGCGGCATCGACTCGGCGTACGTCGTCGGCGACGGTGGTGAGCCGATCGGCCAGCTCGCCCGCCAGGAGCGCCGGATCGTCGAGGTACCCGGCCGGGAGGTGGTCGTCGGGGACGCCCGCGACGACCGACGCCAGCGTGCGCTCGAGCAGACCACGCCAGGTCAGCTGGTTGATGCCGAGGGTGACGTGGAGGGAGACCGTGTCCTGGGCCCGGGCAGCGTGCGGGGTGCCGGTCGGCAGGTACATCGACAGCCCTGGCTCGAGCCGCACCTCCTCCGGCCCGTCCTCGCCGTGGACCTCCCACAGCTTGGAGCCCGCGGTCTGGAAGACGAACACGTCGTGGCTGTCGGAGTGGACGGCGAAGCCCTGGGACCCGGGCGGGGTCAGGTAGGCGTTGGCCTGACAGGGATGGCCGAGCTCGAGCTCGAGCTCGGCGACGAGTCGGGTCAGCGGAGGCCAGTAGCGCTGCAGGCCCTGGAAGACGACGGTCGCGCCGCCGTCGAAGAGCACGAGCGCCTTGCGGGCGTCGACCAGGCCCGTCACCGGCTTGCCGGCGAGGGTCGCGCCGCGGGTGTAGCTCGACTCGGGCAGCACCGAGCCGTCCTGGGCGAGCCGGATCGCCGGGGTGCGGATCGCGGTGGAGGTCAGCAGGTGGTCGGCGTCGTCGAGGGAGAGCAGCCCGACCAGGCCGTCGGGGTCGGTGCGGTGCAGGTGCACGCGCGACGCCCAGACCTTCGCCAGGAAGGTCTGGGCGTCACCGCTGAGCAGATCGAGCGCGCCGCCTGTCACGGGAGCGGGCACTCAGCCGTCCGTGCCGTCGCTGTCCGAGCCGTCACCGTCGGTCGCGTCGCCGTCCGTGGTGTCGGTCGCGTCGCCGTC
>JBAWHI010000425.1:0-3506 GCA_049593675.1 Nocardioides sp. | reverse complement strand
ACGCCTGGTTCATCTCCTACGCCCCGGCGGACAACCCCGAGGTCGCGGTCGCGGTGATGATCCAGAAGGCCGACATCCCCCGCGGCGAGATCGCCGGCGGCACCTACGGCGGACCGATCGCGAAGGCAGTGATGGAGGCGGTGATCAAGTGAGCGAGAGCTTCGCTGACGACGCACAGCGCTACCGGCTGGAGTCCCGCATCGCCACGGGAGGGATGGGCGAGGTCTGGCGCGGCACCGACACGACCCTGGGCCGCGAGGTCGCGGTCAAGGTGCTCAAGGCGGAGTACGCCGACGACCCGTCCTTCCGCGCCCGCTTCGAGGTTGAGGCCCAGCACGCCGCGTCCCTGCACCACCCGAACATCGCAGCGGTCTACGACTTCGGCGATGCCGCGAGCGACGACGGATCCGGGGTGCGCCGGCCCTACCTGGTGATGGAGCTCGTCGACGGCCAGCCGCTCTCCGCGCTGCTGCGCCCGGACACCCCGATGGACCCCGACGCGGTCCGCCTGCTGCTCGCCCAGGCAGCCGACGGCCTGGCCGCCGCGCATGCCGCGGGCATCGTGCACCGCGACGTGAAGCCCGCCAACCTTTTGGTCACCGAGGACCGGCAGGTCAAGGTCACCGACTTCGGCATCGCCCGAGCAGCCGAGGGCCTGGGTCTGACCCGGACCGGGGAGGTGATGGGCACCCCGCAGTACCTCTCCCCCGAGCAGGCCCAGGGCCAGACGGCCACCCCTGCCTCGGACGTCTACTCGCTCGGGGTCGTCGCGTTCGAGTGCCTGGCCGGCTACCGGCCCTATGTCGGAGAGACGGCCGTCGCCACCGCGCTCATGCACCTGCGCGAGCCCGTCCCGGAGCTGCCCGCCGCCGTCCCGACCGACCTGGCCGCCGTCGTACGCCGGTCGATGTCGAAGCTGCCGCAGGACCGGTTCACCGACGGGGCGGTGCTGGCGGCCGCGCTGCGCGACCCGCACACCGCCGCCACCCAGATGGTCGCGGCTGCGCCGGTCACCGACACGCAGGTGCTCCCCCCGGTGGCGCCCGGGCCCGCGACCGGCCACCAGCCCGACGACGCCGAGGCCAAGAAGCGCAACACGCTCTGGCCGATCATGTTGGTCCTGGCGCTCGTCGTCGTGGTGATCCTGGCGGTGTTCTTCATCTCCCAGGCCCTCGACGACGACGCCGATCCGGCCGACGAGCCGAGCCGGTCGCCGTCGCCGACCCAGACCGAGTCGGAGTCGCCGACGACGGAGCCGACCACGCAGGCGCCGACGCCGACCCCCACCCCGACGCCGACCCCCACCCCGTCGCCGACGCCGACCGAGACCCCGACCGAGACGCCGAGCGAGACGCCGACGCCGACCCCGTCGGAGACCGTCACGGAGACCGTGACCCCGAGCGACACCCCCACCGACTCCCCCAGCTCCCCCTGATAGTGAGGCACGTGCGTCGATGAGCAACCTAGAGCCGACCCTGATCGGGGGTCGCTACGAGCTCGGCGAGCTGCTGGGCCGCGGTGGCATGGCCGAGGTCCGCAAGGGCACCGACACCCGGCTCGGGCGAGTGGTCGCCGTCAAGCGGCTGCGCACCGACCTGGCGAGCGACGCGACGTTCCAGGCTCGGTTCCGACGCGAGGCGCAGTCGGCCGCCTCCCTCAACCACCCCGCGATCGTCGCGGTCTACGACACCGGTGAGGAGCCGGCCTCCGACGGGTCCGGCATCTCCCAGCCCTACATCGTGATGGAGCACGTCGCCGGCCGCACGCTGCGCGACATCCTGCGCGAGGGCCGCAAGATCCTGCCGGAACGGGCGCTGGAGATCACCAGCGGCGTGCTCTCGGCCCTCGACTACAGCCACCGCGCCGGCATCATCCACCGCGACATCAAGCCCGGCAACGTGATGCTCACGCCGAGCGGCGACGTCAAGGTGATGGACTTCGGCATCGCCCGCGCCATCAGCGACGCGTCGTCGACCATGACCCAGACCGCGGCCGTGGTCGGCACCGCGCAGTACCTCTCCCCCGAGCAGGCCCGCGGTGAGACGGTCGACTCCCGCTCGGACGTCTACTCGACCGGCTGCCTGCTCTACGAGCTGCTCACCGGACGCCCCCCCTTCGTCGGCGACAGCCCGGTGGCGGTGGCCTACCAGCACGTCCGCGAGCCGGCGCTCCCGCCGTCCGACCACGACACCGAGCTCCCCGAGGAGATCGACGCGATCGTGATGCAGGCGCTGGCCAAGCGGGTCGAGGACCGCTACCAGTCGGCCGCCGCGATGCGCAGCGACATCGAGCGCTACCTCGCCGGCCGCCCGGTGCACGCTCCGGCACCGGTGCCCGTGGCGGCTGCCGCGGCGGCGTACCCGACGGCCGCGACCGCGGTCACTCCGGCCGTGCCGCCGGAGGAGGAGGACTCCTCCGGGGGGCGCACCGGCCTCTACATCGCGCTCGGCCTGCTGCTGCTGGTGCTCATCGCCGGCGCGGCCTATCTCATGCCCCGGCTGTTCGAGTCCGCGCCCGAGCAGGTCGGCGTACCCAACGTGATCGGCAAGAACGAGAACCAGGCCCGCGCGCTGATCGGCGAGGCCGAGCTCACGGTCGGCAGCATCGAGCGCGAGAACAGCGACGACGTCGCCGCGGGCAAGGTGATCAGCCAGGACCCGACCGCCGACACCTTCGTCGATCCCGACAGCGCGGTGGGCCTGGTGATCTCCCTCGGCAAGCCGGAGGTGGAGGTCCCCTTCGTCATCGACATGACGCGGGAGCAGGCCCGCACGGTGCTCGAGGAGGCCGGTCTCGAGCCGCGGTTCGAGGAGGAGGACTCCGACGAGGATGCCGGCGTCGTGCTCCGGACCGACCCCTCCCAGGGCGAGACGGTCGCCGACGGCACCACGGTGACGGTCTACTACTCCGACGGGCCCGAGGAGATCCCGAACGTCGTCGACATGATGCGGCCGGAGGCGAAGAACGCGATCCGCAACGCGGGCTTCAAGGTCGAGGTGATCGAGAACCCGAACACCACCAAGCCGGCCGGGACGGTGCTCAGCCAGTCACCGCAGGGCGGGCAGACCGCCGATCAGGGCACCACGGTGACGATCGTCGTCTCGAGCTTCGTGGAGCCGACCGAGAAGCCGAGCCCGACCGAGAGTCCGACGGAGTCGCCGACGGACGGCCCGACCGAGTCGCCCACCGTGCCGGAGACGCCCGCCCAACGGCTCAGCTCGTCGCCGAGGACTCCAGAGGCTGGGCGAAGCTGAGGTCGAGCAGACCCTCGTACGCCGGTGCGGTGACCTGGTCGTCGAGGGCGAGGTCCCACCCGACCGAGATCTCGGGGTCGGCCGCCTGGGAGCGGTAGAGCTGCAGGTAGTCGTCGCTCTCGATAGCGGTGAGCAGCTCGCCCTGGTCGCCGACCGCCTCGATGGTGTACGGCTGCGGGTAGGGCACGCCCTGCAGCTGGACGGCGTTGCCCTCGCACTTGATGCCGGTCGTCGAGACGATGCGCTGACCCG
>JBAWHI010000424.1:0-14845 GCA_049593675.1 Nocardioides sp. | reverse complement strand
TGCTCGGTCTCCGCGGCTCGGCGAGTTCGGTCATATTCCAGGACCCTAGCCAGAAGTAGCCCTTTCCGGCCATGGGGAGACCGGCCGGAGGCCCGACGGTGACCTAACCGTGACCGAAGGAGATCGGTGCGTTCAGCCCGCTGGAGCGAGGAAGATGGGGTTCGTCATCGCGACCATCGCCGTCCCCCGACGGACCTCGGCTCGAACGAAAGCCGTGCCGCCGGGGACCTCGGTGTCCAGCGTGATCACGCCATCGACGGCGGTCGCCGTGCCCAGCACCGTGCCGGAGCCGAAGCCCGGTCCGTAGAGCGTCGCGACACAGCCCTCGACCCCGCTGACGTCGAGGTGCACGTCGACCGACTGGCCCTCGTCGCTCGGGACGCGATCTCCGCACTCGCCGCTCACGTCGTCGAGCGTCGCGGTGAAGTGGAGGTCGACGTCGGACGACTCCGCGATCCAGGAGTGGCCGTCGCGACATCCGGCGATGATCGCAGCGGTTGACAGGGTCTCCGCCCGCACGACCGTCTGCGCTCGCCCGATCGTCTGATCCTGGCGGTGGGTGTCGGAGTTGCCGACGGCCGGCTTGAAGATGCCCTTGCTCAGCAGCGCCTGCCACCGCGTGACGGCCTGGGAGTTGAATGCGGCGTTCACACCGGTCCAGGCGCCGTTCCAGACCTCGATCGCGTCCATCTCGGCGAACTCGTCGTCGAAGTCCCAACGGATCGACGGGACGGGCACGTTGGGGTGCGCGGCGATCGCGAGACCGCCGAGGTCGCGCACCTGCTGGGTGAACCGCCCCAGCTGGCCGTCCTCGGGGCGGTAGCGCCAGTCGATCCAGGTGCCGGCCGGGATGCCGGTCGCGAGCCAGTGCCCGGCGCGGGTCGTGACCTCCTCGCCGGGGATGACCAGGAAGTCGTCGGGCACGTGCCGGCCCCACCTCTCGGTGGCCGACGACGTGTTGTGCTCGGAGGTGCCGATGAAGTCCAGGCCGGCCGCGGCGGCGTACCGCAGGACCTGGGGCTGGGTCTGGCTGCCGTCGGAGTGCACGGTGTGGACGTGCAGGTCGCCGCGGTACCAGCCCTGGCCGGTGCCGGCGACCTCCGACGGAGCGGGCGCCGGGACGAAGCGCTCGTCCGGACGGCCGTGGCGGAGCTTGACGGTCACCTCGTACGGCGTGCGGCGGTCGATCTGGTAGGGCCCCAGCGCGATCCGCCAGCGACCCGGGGAGATCGGTCCGGGCAGGTAGCCGGGGGTGGCCGAGGTGCGGCTGATCCGGAACGACGAGCGGGCGCCACCGGACCAGCCGCGGAAGCCCTTGGCGTTGCCCAGGCCCTTGCCGGACCCGTCGAAGATGCCGATGTCGATGACGTTCTTGCTGTAGCCGACGCCGGTGTCGGTGGGCGCCGGGTAGGAGTAGGTGACCTCGATCTGACGCACCCCCCGCGGCACCTGGAACGGCAGGTAGTGCCAGTCGGTCGTGGTCGACCGGGAGAAGTGGCCGCGGAAGACCTTCTTGCTCGTGGAGCCCGCCGCGGCAGGCTCGAAGACCATCAGGGGTGCGGAGGCGACGACGCCCGCGCCGGCGACGAGCAGGGCGCGGCGGTCGAGGTGCTGGTTGCTCATGACGGGTCCCAGGATGGACCACCACCGGGGGTGGCGTACGGCGAACGGGTCAGCCGGTCCCGGTCGCGGATCGGCCTCGGTCCGACGGCGCCGGCTCCAGGCAGCCACGGCGGGAGTCGGGCGAGACCACGGGGCTGACACTCGCTGCGGGCGTCCGGGCATCACGACGGCCCGTGTGACGACCTACTGCGTTGAGTCCGAGGTCGGTTCAGCCACTGTTGCCTCGCGGTGGAGGTGGTAGACGAGGCACTTCAGGTAGCGGGACTCTCCGACGGCGACCAGTCGCCAACCCTCTTCCTTCTCGTAGTGGTTGAGCATGAACTCCACAGCCTCGTGGGTCCCGCGCGGTCCACCGAGGCGTATCGATGAACGTTGGAGCGTGGGCTGGTCCGCAACCAGGTAGGGCACCGGGGGAGACTCCTTCTTTCGAGATGACCTGGGGAACCGTATCGCCGGCTCCCGGACCGACGGCGCGCGCCAGCGCGGGGCCGCGTCTTGCTCGGCGGCGGGTATGGTCGGCGGCTGACGTTCGAAGGCTTGGGGGGCATGGCGTGAGGCTGGAGCAGGTTGCGCGACTGGTGGCACTAGCCGTCTTCATGACGCTGGTGGTCTCGATCGCGCCTGCGCAGGCTGCCGTCGTCTACCGAGGTGACTGGCGGATGACGGTGCACCACCAGACGGCGTCGGAGTGCGAGGGCTCCTTCGACGGATGTGAGGTCACCTTCGACATCCGGACGAACCAGCCGGGGTGGGAAGGCAGCGATCAGTACGAGGTCCAGGCGACTCTCAACGGCAAGGATCTCTACGCCGACGCCGGGCAGACGTACTGGGCTGAGGTCGACCCCAGGTTCGCCGGTGTGCGGGCGGTGACGTCCGTCGACGCGCCGCTGAGGGCGGGCGCCTACACGCTCCGGCTCGACTGGTTCTACCGGGGCGTCTGGTCGTGCGGTCCCGAGGTTCCGAGCGGCTGCGGATACGTGGGTCGCGAGCACGTGCGCAAGACCTACAAGTTCCGTTGGCCCGGACGCGGGGAGATGACCGTCAGGCCGTTCGTCAAGCCGGCGTCGTCGGTCTCGGCGTCGGCCACCCGGGCCGGGAGCAAGACCAAGGTGACCGGGAAGGTGAAGGCGCAGCGTCTGAGCTCGAAGTTCATCGTGTCGAAGCGCTACTTCCCGGTGGAGGGCGCGAAGGTCACCCTCCAGTCCTATGCAGGCAAGAAGCGCTCGTGGGTGGAGAGGAAGACGGTCAGGGCGAGGTCGGGGGGAAAGGTGGCTTGGACCGGCAGGGCCCCGAAGGCCGCCAAGTGGCGTTGGGTCGTCGCCGGCACCGCCGACTACCGAGGTTCGAAGTCGAGGCCCGTGAAGCGCTAGGCCGAGCAGCCCGACGGCTCGCTCCGCCTGCACCACCATCTTGCTGACGGGCCGCCTCGGTCTTGACGACCTCGACCCGTGAACGAGGTGCTGCGGTCGTTCCCGCCGTCGAACGCCGCGGGTTCGCGATCCCGACCGCCCAGGGCGCTCGAGGACCTCCCCTCGGTTCGCCCACGGGTGTTCCCCGGACGTAGCCTTTCGGTGCGATGAATCCACACGTCCAGCCCCGCACCTACGAGGTCCGCACCTACGGGTGCCAGATGAACGTCCACGACTCCGAGCGGCTCTCGGGTCTCCTGGAGGACGCGGGCTACGTCGGGGCCGCGGACGGCGAGCAGGCCGACGTGGTCGTGTTCAACACCTGTGCGGTGCGTGAGAACGCGGACAACAAGCTCTACGGCAACCTCTCCCACCTGGCACCGGTGAAGATCGCGAACCCGGGCATGCAGATCGCCGTCGGCGGCTGCCTGGCGCAGAAGGACCGCTCCACGATCACCGAGAAGGCGCCGTACGTCGACGTCGTGTTCGGCACCCACAACATCGGTTCGCTGCCGGTGCTGCTCGAGCGCGCCCGGGTGGCCGAGGAGGCCCAGGTCGAGATCCTCGAGTCCCTCGACGTCTTCCCGTCGACGCTGCCGACCCGGCGGGAGTCGGCCTACGCCGCGTGGGTGTCGGTGTCGGTGGGCTGCAACAACACCTGCACGTTCTGCATCGTCCCGAGCCTGCGCGGCAAGGAGAAGGACCGCCGCCCGGGCGACGTCCTCGCCGAGATCGAGACCCTGGTCGCCGAGGGCGTCTCCGAGATCACCCTGCTGGGCCAGAACGTGAACGCCTACGGCGTGGAGTTCGGCGACCGGCAGGCCTTCTCCAAGCTGCTGCGCGCTTGTGGCGACATCGCGGGCCTGGAGCGGGTGCGCTTCACCAGCCCGCACCCTGCCGAGTTCACCGACGACGTCATCGAGGCGATGGCCGAGACGCCCAATGTGATGCCGCAGCTGCACATGCCGCTGCAGTCGGGCTCCGACAAGGTGCTCCGGGACATGCGCCGGTCCTACCGGCAGTCGAAGTTCCTCGGGATCATCGAGCGGGTCCGCGCGGCCATGCCGGAGGCGGCGATCACCACCGACATCATCGTGGGGTTCCCCGGCGAGACCGAGGAGGACTTCCAGGCCACGCTCGACGTGGTCCGCGAGGCCCGCTTCTCCGGCGCCTTCACCTTCCAGTACTCCAAGCGCCCCGGCACCCCCGCCGCGGACCTGCCCGACCAGATCTCGCCCGAGGTGGTGAAGGACCGCTACGAGCGCCTGGCCGCGCTCGTGAACGAGGTCGCCTGGGAGGAGAACAAGCGCCTCGTCGGCACCCGCGTCGAGCTGATGGTCGCGGAGGGCCAGGGTCGCAAGGACAAGGACACCCACCGGCTCTCCGGTCGCGGACCCGACAACCGGCTCGTGCACTTCGCACCGCCCGACGGGGTCGAGGTCCGGCCCGGCGACATGGTGACCGTCAAGATCAGCTACGCGGCCCCGCACCACCTGGTCGCGGACGGTGAGGTCGTCGACGTGCGTCGCACCCGCTCCGGTGACGCCTGGGAGGCGCGGGTCTCGACCGGCTCGACCACCGGAGGAGCGGGGCCGGCCGCGGTCGGGCTCGGCATGCCGTCGCTCGGTGTGCCCGCCCCGCTCCCGGACGCCCCCGCCTGCCGCTGACCGGCTCTCCCGGAGCCCGGTTCCTCTCCACCGCGGGCCGTGACGACACCCTGGTCCACAGCTCCCGCATGACGCGGCGCCCGGCGCCCGCGCGCCGCAGACGATGTCTCTGTCACGTCATCTCGGAAGGGACCAACCTCCATGCGCAAGACCACGATCGCGACCGCCGTCATCGGGACCGTCGCCACGCTGCTCACCAGTGCCGGGCCGGTGACCGCGGCAACCAGGTACGACGCTCGCGCGGAGCTCACCGGCCATCGGACCTGCGTGAAGAGCGCCGGCGAGGCCATCACCCGACGCACCCTCGTGCTCGACAACACGCGGTCCGAGCGCCGCGTGCAGTACAAGGTCGTCCGCGACGGCGACCGGTTCGCCGACCCCGTCGTCTACCGGTGGGTCCCGGCGCACCGGAAGAAGAAGCTCACCGTGTCGGTGCCGCAGCGCACCACGGCCTCGGTGCGGGTCCGGGTCCCGGAGATGGGTCGCAACCACCTCCGGCTCTCGCGCACCGTCGCGGCGCTCGCGTCGTGCAAGATCACGACCTTCGAACCGAAGGCGTCGCTCGGCGGCGTCAGGTGCACCGGTGCCGACTCGGTCGCTCAGATCGTGCTCGACAACCGGTCCACGACCGACGACGCCGTCTCCTACCGGGTGACATCGTCCTACGGCGCCTCATCGGCGTCGTTCACCGTCCGGCCGGCGTCGGCGACCAACCACTACCTGCCGGTGCCCGCCGGGAGGTCGACGCAGATCGAGGTGAGAGCTGCGGGGAGGGACCTGCTGTCGATCGACGTCGGCGCCGTCAGCTGCCCCTCGTGAGGGCTCTCAGACCTCGTCGTCGGAGCGGGGGTCCTTGCTCGAGTACCCGGCCTTGGGCGCGATGCCCTGCGGGTTCTCCTCGGGGTTGCCCGGGGACTGCTCCGGCGGCGTGGGCGCCTCGGGGTCCCGTGCCTGCGTCGAGACGTCGCGCAACCCGTCGGTGGCCTCCTGGCCCGGACCCGTGGGGCCGACCCGCTCGCTGCTGACGCCCATGTCGCCGGCGGCGCGCTGCGGGCCGCTCGACCCCGGGGTCGAGGCCTGGATCTCCTCGTCGGAGTCGTCGTGCCCGCTCATGCCGGCGCCTCCTCGTCCTCGTCGTGACTCTCGTCGCGAGTGGCCTTGGTCGAGGTGTCCTCGCCCTCCTTGACCGACTCCTTCAGGGTTTCCGGTGCCTTCTCCTCGATCGAGGGATTCTCGTCGGGGGAGAGGTCCGGGATCGCGCCGTTGCCGTTCTCGGGCTGGGCGTCGACGCCCCCGGGGTTGGGGTCCCCGGGCTCGATCTGAGGCTCGGGCTGCGGGCCGAGGTCTGGCATGGGTTCCCTCCCGGGTCAGAAGCCGAACGTGGAGTACGTCGTCGTCGTACCCGTTCGCAGGGCGTCCAACACGGCCCGCTCGTGCGGCACCACCGGATCCGGCAGGGCGTCGAGCCGGCACCAGCGCAGGTCGGCAGCCTTGAGGGGCTCCACGATCCGCGGCTCGCCGGTCCAGGACCGCGCGACGAAGAAGAAGTCGATCCGCTCGTCGATCGGGTCCGCGTGGCGGGTGCGCTGCATCAACGTCACGAACGTGAGGTCGAGGTCGCGCACGCCGATCTCCTCCGCCGCCTCGCGGTGGGCAGCGTCGTACGCCGTCTCGCCGCGCTCGACGTGCCCGGCCGCGGCCGCTGCCCAGTGGTCGTCCATGTAGCCGGTGTTCTGGCGCAGCTGGAGTAGGACCTCGGTGCCCTCCTCGATCCCGGGCCCGCCCCCGCGGAGCAGGAAGACGTAGGACGCGGGCACGACGACGAAGCGGTCCGGCATCGGGTCGGGCGAGGAGCCCTGGGCCACTACCCGACCCCGTCGGAGGGCTCGTCCAGCGAGGTCGCGGCGTTCTCCTGCTGCTCCTCCGAGTCCGAGGATCCACTGGACTCGTCGGGCAGCTCGCTGCGGTGCTCGCCGGGCGGGTCGTCCGCCTCGACGGGTGGCTGGTCCTGCTCCTCGGGGATCGGCGCGGTCATGCTTGCCACACTAGCCACATGCCCCCGAGGTCCGATCCCGCGTCCGATCCCGCGTCCGTGCCCCCGATCGTCGCCGTGGTCGGGGCCACCGCATCCGGCAAGACCGGGCTCTCGCTCGACCTCGCCGAGCGGCTGGGCGGCGAGGTCGTGAACACCGACGCCATGCAGGTCTACCGCGGCATGGACATCGGTACGGCGAAGCTGCCGCTCGCCGAGCGGCGCGGCATCGCCCACCACCTGTTGGACACGCTCACCGTGCGCGATCCGGCCACGGTCGCGGAGTTCCAGTCATGGGCCCGGGCCGAGATCGCCGACATCCGTGGCCGCGAGCGGGTGCCCGTGCTGGTCGGCGGGTCGGCGCTCTACACCCGAGCGATCCTGGACCGGTTCGAGTTCCCCGGCACCGACGACGCGGTGCGACGGCGGCTCGAGGACGAGCTCGCGACGGCCGGCCCGGAGGCGCTGCACGCGCGCCTGCGCGAGGTCGACCCGGAGGCGGCGGACCGGATCCTGGTCGAGAACGGCCGACGGACCGTCCGTGCTCTGGAGGTCGTCGAGATCACCGGCCGCCCGTTCTCGGCATCGCTGCCGTCGATGGACTACCTCGACCCCGCGACCGTCCAGCTCGGGGTCGACATCGACCGGCCGACCCTCGACGCCCGCATCGCCGACCGGGTGGACGCGATGTTCGCCGCCGGGTTCGTGGCGGAGGTCGAGCGTCTGCTCGGCGAGGGCCTCGCCGAGGGGCGCACGGCGGGCCGTGCGATCGGCTACCGCGAGGTCGTCGCCCACCTGGCCGGCGACCTCACGCTCGACGAGGCCCGCGAGCGCACCATCGTCGCGACCCGACGCTTCTCGCGCCGACAGGACTCCTGGTTCCGCAAGGACCCCCGCGTGGTGTGGCTGCGCCACGACGACCCCGAGCTCGTCGACAAGGCTGTCGACAAGATCGTCGAGGTCGCTCGGGCCTGAGCAAGATCGGTCGGGCGCGACGCGTGGCGGACGGCCAGACTGGTGCCATGACCGAAGCAGGACGCGACCGGCTCCGCGAGCTGCTCGATGCCGTGCTCGACGAGCGGCACCGCAGTCTCGATCAGATGGCCGGAGCCGCCTACGCCTCGCCGTTCCACTTCGCCCGCCAGCTGTCGGCGGGCGCTGGTGAGCCGCCCGTGGCGATGCGCCGTCGGGTGATGCTGGAGCGGGCCGCGTGGCAGCTGCGCCGGGGAATGTCCGTGACCGATGTCGCCTTTGCGGCGGGCTATGAGTCGGTCGAGGGCTTCAGCCGCGCCTTCGGTCGTGCGTTCGGTCATCCGCCCAGTCGGACCGGGTCAGGCGACCACTGGCTGCCCGCACCGAACGGCATCCACTTCCATCCACCCACCTCGCTGTGGGTCCGATCCGGGGAGCGCACCATGGCCCAACCGCTGGACCTGATGGTCCACCACGACCTCGACGACACCCGTGACCTGATCGACCTCGCCAAGGCCCTCCCCGCGGACGCCTACCGCCGCGAGCTTCGGCCCGGCCAACGGGTGCTGGAGTGGGAGGGCGAGGAGACCTCGGTCGCGAGCGTGCTCGAACGGCTCGTCCTCACCAAGGAGGTCTGGACGGCCGCGATCCTCGGCGAGGACCTCCCGACCAACCGCGCGGACGATCCGGCAGATCTGCTCGATCGACACGACGCGGTCGCACCGCGCTGGCTCGAGATGGTGCGCGACGTCGGGCGCCGCGACGCCTGGGACGACCGGATCGTCGATGCGCTCTGCGACCCTCCGGAGAGCTTCGTGCTCGGCAGCATCCTCGCCCACGTCCTCACCTACTCCGGGCACCGTCGCCTCGGCGTACGGCCGATGCTCGGCGAGGTCGGGGTCGACGTCGACGACGGCGATCCGATCAACTGGCTACGACGACGTTCGGAGGGACGAGCATGAAGACGATCTACTACACCGCATCCTCCTTGGACGGCTTCATCGCCGACCAGGACGACTCGCTGTCGTGGTTGCTCAGCAGGGACATCGATCCGGACGGCGTGATGGCCTACGGCGGCTTCCGGGAGACGATCGGTGCGCTGGCGCTGGGTGCCACCACCTACCGGTGGGTGCTCGACAACGACGACGACGGCTGGAGCTTCACGCTCCCGACCTGGGTGTTCACCCACCGCGACTTCCCGCCGATCGACACCGTCACGCTCACCACCGACGACGTCCGCAGCGTCCACGCCGCGATGGCGGAGGCCGCCGACGGCAAGGACGTCTGGGTGATGGGCGGGGGAGACCTGGTCGGCCAGTTCGCCGACGCCGGGCTGCTCGACGAGGTCTGGGTCCAGTACGCGCCGATCACCCTCGGCGAGGGTGCCCCACTGCTGCCCCGGCGCATCGAGATGCGCCTGGAGGAGCACGGGCAGAACCGCGAGTTCCTCTGCGCGCGCTATTCCGTTTCGACTCCCGGCTGAGCGGGAAGGGGACGGTATGCGCCGTCTCGGGTTCATCGCCGTGCCACTTGCCGTCACCGTCTCCCTGCTTGCACCGCAGCCGGCGCAAGCAGGGCCACCAGGGGAGGGACCGAGGAAGGTCCCGACCCGTCAGGGGTACGGCGGGGCCGTGACCTCCGTCGACCCCGAGGCCTCGCGCGTCGGGCTCCGGGTGCTCAAGCGGGGCGGCAACGCCGTCGACGCTGCCGTCGCGACCGCAGCCGCGCTCGGGGTGACCGAGCCGTTCAGCGCCGGCATCGGCGGCGGCGGCTACTTCGTCTACTACAACGCATCGACCGGCAGGGTCAGCACCATCGACGGCCGCGAGACCGCGCCGGCCGCGATGCCGCGCGACGCCTTCATCGACCCCGAGACCGGGGAGCCCTACAACTTCTCGCCGGAGCGTGTCACCAGCGGCATCTCCGTCGGGGTGCCGGGCACGCTGGCCACCTGGCAGCGCGCGCTCGACCGGTGGGGCACCCGGTCGCTGGCCCGCTCCCTCGAGCCCGCCGAGCGACTCGCCCGTCAGGGCTTCGAGGTCGACCCCACCTTCCGGGGCCAGGTGCTGCAGAACCAGGAACGCTTCGAGGCGTTCACCTCCACCCGGCGTCTCTACCTCCGTGGGGGAGACGCACCCCGTGTCGGCTCGACGTTCCGCAACCGCGCCCTGGCCGAGACCTACGAGCTGATCGCCGACCGCGGACCGCGCGCCTTCTATCGCGGGGCGCTGGCCGGCGAGATGGTGCGCGCCGTGCGCAACCCTCCGACCACGAGGAGCACGGAGCTCCCGGTGCCGCCTGGCGTCATGGTCCGTCGCGACCTCGCCCGCTACCGCACCATCGACCAGGCACCGACCCACTCGCAGTACCGGGGCCTCGACGTCTACGGCATGGCCCCGTCCTCCTCCGGCGGGTCGACCGTCGGCGAGGCCCTGAACATCCTCGAGCAGCACGACCTCGCCGTGCTGTCGCCGGTCGACGCGCTGCACCTCTACCTCGAGGCGAGCGCGCTGGCGTTCGCCGACCGGGGCGCGTACGTCGGCGATCCCGCCCAGGTGGACGTGCCCCTCGACGACCTGCTCAGCGACGACTTCGCCGCCGAGCGCGACTGCGAGATCGACCCCGCGCAGGCTGCCGAGAAGCCGGTCGAGGCCGGCGACGTCACGTCGTACGACGGGGTCTGCGACGCCGGTCGCGGCGTCCCCACCTCGACACTCGACACCGAGAACGTCGAGACCACCAACCTCACGGTCGCGGACCGGTGGGGCAACGTCGTCGAGTACACGCTGACCATCGAGCAGACCGGTGGCTCCGGGATCGTCGTGCCAGGTCGCGGCTTCCTGCTCAACAACGAGCTCACCGACTTCAGCGCCGTCTACGACCCCGAGGACCCGAACCGCATCGAGGCGTTGAAGCGGCCGCGCTCCTCGATGTCGCCGACGATCGTGCTGCGCGACGGCAAGCCCTTCCTGGCGCTCGGCTCGCCCGGTGGCTCCACGATCATCACGACCGTGCTGCAGATCCTGGTCAACCGGATCGATCTCGCGATGTCGCTGCCGGAGGCGATCCGAGCGCCCCGTGCCACCCAGCGCAACACGGCCGCGGTGCTGGCCGAGGGCCGGTTCGTGCAGCGCTACGGCGACGGCCTCGGTGCGCTCGGCCACGACGTGCAGACCTACGAGGACATCTTCACCGGCACCGACGAGATCGGCGCCGCGACCGCGATCGAGTTCGGCCCCGGCAGGCTGCTCACGGTGACCGCCGAGCCGCGGAGGCGGGGTGGAGGCTCCGCCACCGTGGTGCACCCGAGGAGGTAGGCCGGCGCCGGTACCGTAGGGGAGTGACGACCCCCGCCTGGACCGAGATCACCTCGGTCGACGATCTCGTCGACCTGCTCGGAGAGCCCAACGCCCGCGCCCGAGACAAGGGGCGCACCGCGCTGCTCGACGTCGACCGGGACTGGCTCGCAGCCTCGCCGTTCTGCGTGCTGGCCACGGCGTCGGCCACCGGTGAGTGCGACGCCTCCCCGAAGGGCGACCCGGCCGGCACCCTGGTCCACGTGATCGACGAGCGCACCATCGCGATCGCCGAGCGGCCCGGCAACAAGCGCGCCGACGGCTACAAGAACATCCTGCAGAACCCGCACGTCGGGCTGAACTTCCTCATCCCCGGCCGGGGCGACACCCTGCGCATCAACGGTCGGGCGCGCCTGGTCAGCGACGCGCCGTTCTTCGAGGAGATGGTCGTCAAGGGGCACCGGCCGATCCTGGCGGTCGTGGTGGAGATCGAGGAGATCTTCTTCCACTGCGTGAAGGCGTTCCTGCGCTCCGGCCTCTGGAAGCCCGAGACCTGGGACCCCGAGGGTCGGGTGCCGCGCCGGGCGGTGCTCGCCCGCGACGTCGAGCCGAACGGCATGACCCTCGAGGAGCTCGACGAGTACTACAAGCCGGAGAACTACGCCAAGGGCCTCTATGCCTGACGCCTACGAGTTCCTCAAGGGGCACGGCACCGAGAACGACTTCGTGCTGCTGCCCGACCTCGACGGCACCGTCCACGGTGACCTGTCCGCCGACCGGGTGCGGGCGCTCTGCGACCGGCGCGCCGGGATCGGCGGCGACGGGGTGCTGCGCGTCGTACGCCGCGGCGAGGGCTGGTTCATGGACTACCGCAACTCCGACGGCTCGGTCTCGGAGATGTGCGGCAACGGGATCCGGCTCTTCGCGCGCTACCTGGTCGACGCTGGCCTCGCCGCAGCGTCCGCGCCGATCTCGATCGAGACCCGCGACGGCACGAAGACGTTGAGCGTCGACGGCGACCAGATCACCGCCGACATGGGCACACCGCGGGTCCTCGGCGAGTCCGAGGTGGGCGTCCTCGACCACGTCTGGCCGGCGAAGCACGTCGACATGGGCAACCCGCACGCGGTCGCGTTCGTCGACTCGCTCGACGACGCGGGGCCGCTCCTGGAGGCGCCCGAGCACGACGCCGCGACGTACCCCGATGGGGTCAACGTCGAGTTCGTCGTCCGTCGGGGCGAGCGTCATCTGGCGATGCGGGTCCACGAGCGTGGCTCGGGGGAGACCCGGTCCTGCGGCACCGGAGCGTGTGCGGTGATGGTGGCGGCGGCGGTCGCCGACGGCGTGAGCGCACCTCCGGCGGCCGACGTGTCCTACCGCGTCGACGTGCCCGGCGGCACCCTCACCGTCACCTGGACCAGCACCGACCGGGTCCTGCTCACCGGCCCGGCCGTCGTCGTCGCCCGGGGGACCACCTCCCTCTGAGCCGGTCCTCCGCTGCCGCGGAGACCGTCGAGACACCTGGAACGGCCCCTGGCGGGGGTGATCCAGGGCCATCTGGGGTGTCTCGACGCCAACCGACCCCCGACCCTGACAGTCGCGCTGTCGCCGTGGCTATGCTCCGGAACCATGGACATCAACAGAGCTTCTGCGATCGTCACGGGCGGAGCGTCGGGAATCGGCGCGGCCGCGGCCCGTCAACTCGCCGCGAAGGGCGCCGTCGTCGTGGTCGCCGACCTGCAGGCCGAGAAGGGCGAGGCACTCGCCCAGGAGATCGGCGGCGTCTTCGCCCAGGTCGACGTCACCGACACCGACCAGATCAAGGCGGCCGTGAACGCCGCGGCGGAGATCGCTCCGCTGCGTGCGGTCGTGAACTCCGCCGGCATCGGCTGGGCGCAGCGCACCATCGGCCGGGACGGCGAGTTCGACTCCGCCCACGACCTGGACGCCTTCCGCAAGGTGATCGCGATCAACCTGATCGGCACCTTCGACATGACCCGCATCGCCGCGACCGCGATGAGCCGCAACGAGCCCGACGCAGACGGCTGCCGCGGCGCGATCGTCAACCTCGCGAGCGTCGCGGCCTTCGACGGTCAGATCGGGCAGGCGTCGTACTCCGCGTCCAAGGGCGGCGTCGTCGGTATGACGCTCCCGGTCGCGCGCGACCTCGCCGCCTCGGGCATCCGCCTCAACACCGTCGCGCCCGGCCTGATCGACACCCCGATCTACGGCGAGGGCCCGGACTCGGAGGCGTTCAAGGCCAAGCTCGGCGAGAGCGTGCTCTTCCCGAAGCGCCTGGGCGTCGGCGAGGAGCTCGCGAGCATGGTGGTCGAGTGCATCACCAACAGCTACATGAACGCCGAGGTGATCCGCGTCGACGGCGGCATCCGGATGCCCCCGAAGTAGGTCTCAGGCCCGCCGGCCCATCCGGGCCAGCAGAGCCGTCTGCCGGTCGGCGTCCGCCGAGACGTCGACCGGTCGGCGGAGGACCCCGTCGTCGTAGGCGTGGTCGCCGAAGCCGTCGATGGCCGCCTCGAGCGTGTCCATCTCCGCGTCGGTGAAGGTGGTCGGGCGACCGCCGGCGGACCCGAGGTCCCAGCGGTGCACGACCAGGTCGAAGCCGTAGAAGGCGTCGAGGGTCGCGCCGATCGTGGTGCGGCCGAAGAAGCCGTCGAACTCGCGGGCGCGCACGTCCTCGCTCAGCAGTGGTCGTACGGCGGCGAGGTGCTGCGCCCACACCTGCGGTGCCGATCCGTCGGGCCGGGCGCCGACGTCGAGGCCGTGGCGGCCCAGGAATTCGCGCTGGCTGTCGACGACGTGATCGACCACGTCGCCGGCGCTCCAGCCCTCGCAGGGGCTGGCGGCCGACCAGTCGGTGGTGGCGTCGACGGTGGCGGAGAATCGGTCGGCAGCTTTGTCGTAGAAGGTCATGACCCCAGCGTGCCGGTGCAAACGGCGCTCGTGCTTGAAAGAATCCGACACATGGACCGGCGGCCACCGATCGACCCCACCGAGCGAGCCCACCTGCTCGATGCCTCGGGCTACAGCCCACCGATCCACCGGTTCGCGCCCGCCCCCGCGCTGGCCGACGTCGTGCGCCGCTACTGGATGCCCATCTGGTCGCTGTCCGACGGGCAGGTCTCGGTGCAACGGGTGCTGCAGTACCCGGTCTGCCTGATCGTGATCTCGTCCGACTACGACCTGCTGGTCGGTCCGAGCAGCGGGCTGTCCACGCGCGAGCTGAGCGGCACCGGCTGGGCGCTCGGCACCATGCTCCAGCCGGCGGCCGGGGTCGCGCTCGCCGGTGGCCCGGTCGAGAGCCTCACCGACACCGCGGTCGCCTCGCCCGACCCCGACCTGGTGCAGCGGGTCCGCACGGCGGTCGGCGCCGACCCCCACGACCCGGACTGCCGGCGCGCGGGCGTCGCGGCGGTGGAGGAGTCGCTGGCCGCGCTGCTCCCGGTCGACCAGGAGGGCCTGCTCGTCAACGCGATCGTGGAGTACGTCGAGGGCGACCCGGAGGTGCAGCGCGTCGGCCAGGTCTGTGCGAAGTTCGCCATCGGGGAGCGCAGCCTGCAGCGGCTGACCGCCCGCCGGATCGGGCTGTCGCCGAAGTGGCTGATCCAGCGGCGCCGGCTGCACGAGGCGGCCGAGCGGCTCCGCGACGACGCCAGGCCCGATCTCGCCCGGGTCGCCGCCGACCTCGGGTACGCCGACCAGGCCCACTTCGGCCGGGACTTCCGGGCCGTCACGGGCCTCACGCCGGGGGAGTTCGCCGCAGAGCCTCGGAGCTGAGCTCGACGACCAGATCCGCCCGGTCGCGTGCGGTCGTGACCAGCCGGGCGT
>JBAWHI010000423.1:0-4212 GCA_049593675.1 Nocardioides sp. | reverse complement strand
CCATGGTCGGTGCCAACCAGAACTTCCCGTTCGGTGGCACGAGCATCTTGATCATGGTCGGCGTCGCGCTGGACACGGTGAAGCAGATCGAGAGCCAGCTCCAGCAGCGCAACTACGAAGGATTCCTCCGTTAATGCGCCTGATCATCATGGGTCCGCCCGGAGCGGGCAAGGGGACGCAGGCGAAGTTCATCGCCGAGCACTTCCAGATCCCCGCGATCTCGACCGGCGACATCTTCCGCGCCAACGTCTCCGAGAGCACCGAGCTCGGCCTCGAGGCCAAGCGCTACATGGACGCCGGGGAGTACGTGCCCGACGAGGTCACCAACCTGATGGTCCGCAACCGGATCGACGAGCCGGACGCCGCGGCCGGCTTCCTCCTCGACGGCTACCCGCGCACCGTGTCCCAGGTCGAGGAGCTCGACGGGATGATCCGGTTCACCGGGCACCGGCTCGACGCGGTCGTCTGCCTCACCGTCGACCAGGACGAGATCGTGGACCGGCTTCTCCAGCGGGCCAAGGTCGAGGGTCGGGCCGACGACACCGAGGACGTCATCCGGCGCCGCCAGGAGGTCTACCTCGAGCAGACCGAGCCGCTGATCGATGTGTATCGCCAGCGCGACATCGTCATCGAGGTTGACGGCATGGGCGAGGTCGACAGTGTCACCAGGCGCATCTTCCAGGCCTTGGACGTCGTCCCGGAGTCCTGAGCGATGCTCACGACGCACCCCCGGTGCGCAGCTCATGGGGGCCGATGATGGGACTGCTTGACCGCGGCGTCGAGATCAAGACGCCCGAACAGATCGACGCAATGCGCAAGGCCGGCCTGGTCGTCGGTCGGACCCTCGAGCTCCTGCGCGGCTCGGTGCGGCCGGGGATCACCACCGCCGAGCTGGATGCGATCGCGGAGGACAACATCCGCTCCTCCGGCGCGACGCCGTCCTTCCAGGGCTATCACGGCTTCCCCGCCTCGATCTGCGCCTCGGTGAACGACGAGGTCGTGCACGGGATCCCGGGCGCACGGACGCTCGCGGACGGCGACGTGATCTCGATCGACTGCGGGGCGATCGTGGAGGGCTGGCACGGCGACGCAGCGATCACCGTGGCCGTGGGCGAGGTCCCGGACCGGGTGCGCGAGCTGATGCGGGTCACCGAGCAGGCCATGTGGCGCGGCATCGCGGCAGCTCGGCTCGGCGGACGGGTCACCGACATCTCCGCCGCCGTGGAGCGCTACGTCCGCAGCCAGGGTCGCTACGGCATCCTCGAGGACTACACCGGCCACGGGATCGGGTCCGAGATGCACCAGCCCCCGAACGTGCCCAACTACGGCCGCCCCGGCAAGGGCCCGAAGCTGGTCGAGGGCCTCGCTCTCGCCGTCGAGCCGATGATCACCCTCGGCACCAAGGAGACGACGCTCCTCGAGGACGACTGGACCGTCGTCACCGACGACGCCAGCTGGGCGGCGCACAGCGAGCACACCTTCACCCTGACGCCCGCCGGTGCCTGGGTCCTGACCGCTCTGGACGGCGGCGAGGCGATGCTCCGAGAGCTCGACGTCCCGTTCGGCGGCCGTTAGAAACCGTGTGACAGACTGAACGGTGCAAGCAAGGGGTACTCCTTGGTCGCACGGCGCAGCGGGCGGATCGTGCTCCAGCCTGTGACTCGGTCCCCGTTGGTGGAGAGGTCTCCGCCCGGCGAGAACTTCCCGACAAGGAGAACCGGTGGACGTCACTAGCCTCGAATGGGGCATCACCCTCACGGTCACGTGTGCGGTGCTGCTCTTCGATGTCGTCATCATCGCGCGCAACCCGCACGAGCCCTCGATGCGGGAGTGCACGATCGCCTTCACCGTCTACATGGTGGCTGCCGCGATCTTCGGTGCGTGGATCTGGATCTTCCACGGCGCCGAGTTCGGAGTCGACTTCTACACAGGCTTCGTCGTGGAGAAGAGTCTGTCGGTCGACAACCTCTTCGTCTTCCTCGTGCTGATGTCGGCCCTGCGGGTGCCTCGCCAGTACCAGCAGGAAGCCCTCATGGTGGGCATCATCCTCGCGCTGGTCTTCCGCGGCATCTTCATCGCCGTCGGCTACCAGCTCGTCGAGAACTTCAGCTGGATCTTCTACGTCTTCGGCGCGTTCCTGATCTATACGGCGTTCGGTCTGGTCAAGAGCTACCGCGCCCACGAGGAGGAGCATCCGGAGGACAACCGGGTGATCAAGTTCGCCGAGAACCACCTCAACGTCGGCGACAAGTGGCTGGGCCTGAAGCTCTTCTACAAAGAGAACGGCGTGCGCTTCGCGTCCCCGATGCTGATCGTGATCATCGCGCTCGGCGTCACCGATGTGCTCTTCGCGCTCGACTCGATCCCCGCCATCTTCGGCATCACCCAGGAGCCCTACCTGGTCTTCACCGCCAACGTCTTCGCCCTCATGGGGCTCCGTCAGCTCTACTTCCTGCTCGGTGGTCTGCTCAAGCGTCTGGTCTACCTGTCCCTCGGCCTGGCGTTCATCCTCGGCTGGATCGGCGTGAAGCTCGTGATCCACGCGCTGTACAAGAGCGGCGCGATCGACTGGGAGGTGCCGACGTTGCTCAGTCTCGGGGTCATCGTCGTCGCGCTCGTCGTCACCGCGGTGGCCAGCCTGGCGGCCTCGCGCAACATGACCGAGGAGGAGATCGAGGAGCGGACCGACGCGCTCTCCGACCCACCGGCGGAGCGTCCCGCGGAATAGCCGGCCAGGCGCCGGCGTTCGCCGGGTGATGTCCGATGTGAGCGCCGCCCTGTCCGTCCTCGACCTGGTCCCGGTCCGCAGCGACCAGACCTCGGCCGACGCGCTGCAGGCGTCGCTCGGGCTCGCCCGCGCAGCCGACCGGCTCGGCTACGAGCGGTACTGGGTCGCCGAGCACCACAACATGCCGGCGGTCGCCGCGACGAACCCGCCGGTGCTGATCGGTCTGCTGGCCGGTGCCACCTCCCGGATCCGCGTCGGCTCGGGTGGGGTGATGCTGCCCAACCACGCCCCGCTGGTCGTCGCCGAGCAGTTCGCCCTGCTGGAGGCCGCCTATCCCGGCCGGATCGACCTCGGCATCGGGCGGGCGCCGGGCACCGACCCGGTGACCAGCTTCGCGCTGCGCCACGGGGCCGGGGGAGTGAGCGACGAGGCCGTGAGCCGCTTCCCGGAGTACGTCGAGAACGTGCTGGCGATGATGGCACCCGAGGGAGTCGGCCTCAGTGTGCAGGGCCGCACCCACGCGTTGCGAGCGACCCCGTCCGCGAGCTCGGTGCCCACGATCTGGCTGCTCGGCTCGTCCGACTACTCGGCACGGCTGGCCGCCGAGAAGGGGATGCCCTACGTCTTCGCGCACCACTTCTCCGGTCGCGGCACCGCCGAGGCGCTGGCGCTCTACCGCGAGCACTTCCGCCCCTCTCCCGAGCTCGCCGAGCCGCGCACCTTCCTGACCGTCAACGCCGTCGTCGCCGAGACGGAGGAGGAGGCCGCCCGGCTGGCCCTTCCTCAGCTGCAGGCGATGCTCGCCCTGCGCACCGGCCAGGAGCTGGTGCCGCAGCGACTGGTGGAGGATGCCGAGCTGGTCGAGCTCCCGCCTGCCCACGTCGACCTGGTCGAGGCCATGTCGCAGCGTTGGGTCATCGGCGGTCCGGAGCGCTCGCGGGCTCGCATCGAGGAGCTCGCCGCGACGTACGGCGTCGACGAGGTGATGGTGCACCCGGTGGCGGGTGCCTACACCGGGACCGGGCCCGAGACCAGCCCGGCGCGCGAGGCGACCCTGGAGCTGCTCGCCGGCTGATTAGGGTTTGCCGCCGGTTTCCCACTAAACTGGCGTGTCGGCCCAACGTGGGTCTGCTTCGTGGCGCCTCGCGGCTGCCCGGACACCGGTCGGACGCTCCTGAGAGCGGCTCGAGCGTGTGCCGGGATCTGAGGGCCACGAGCGGCTGCACGAGGTCCACCGTCCCAGACCGAGGGGCGGAGGTTCCCGGGCCACCGGTAGACAACGATCAACAGATTGCGGAGGACATGCCGAAGAAAGAAGGCGTGATCGAGATCGAGGGCACCGTCGTGGAGGCCCTACCGAACGCGATGTTCCGTGTGGAGCTGAGCAACGGGCACAAGGTTCTCGCCCACATCAGCGGCAAGATGCGGCAGCACTACATCCGGATCCTCCCTGAGGACCGCGTGGTGGTGGAGCTCTCGCCGTA
>JBAWHI010000422.1:0-1775 GCA_049593675.1 Nocardioides sp. | reverse complement strand
TCGTAGCGGCGACCAGCCGCGTCGATCGCGTCGCGGTCGTAGTCGAGGACGTGTGTCGCGCCGAGCGATCGCACCAGGTCGGCCTTCGCGCCGCTGGCGACGCCCACGACCTCGGCGCCGAGGTCGGTGGCGATCTGGACCGCGTAGCTGCCGACGCCACCCGAAGCGCCGATGACGAGCACGTGGTCGCCGGCGCTCACCCGCCCGGCGTCGCGGACCGCCTGGAGCGCGGTGACGCCCGAGACCGGGAGCACGGCGGCCTCCTCGAAGGAGAGGCTCGCCGGCTTGCGGGCCAGCCGCACCTCGGGCACGAGTGCGAGCTCGGCGTACGAGCCGTTGGCGGTGCCCATCACCTCCTCGCCCACGGCGAACCCGGTGACGTCGCGGCCGACCGCCTCGATCACGCCGGCCACGTCGCGGCCGAGCACCGGGAACTTCGGACGACGCAGGCCGAAGGCCAACCGGGCGGCGTAGGGCATCCCGGTCATCAGGTGCCAGGTGCCGCGATCGACCCCGGCGGCACGGACGCGGACCAGCACGTCGCCCGGTCCCGGCGTCGGCGCCGCGATCTCGCGGACCTGGAGGGTCTCGGTGCCGCCGTAGCGGTCCTGGGTGACTGCGCGCATCTCTCGAACTCCGTTCCTTACTGTGTAAGTCTTGATTGCCAGGTTAGGCTTACGTCGTAAGGTTCGTCAAGGTGGCGGTCGATTGGGGAGGCATCAGGTGGCAGGACGGCCGAGGTCGGCGCGCGCAGCGCTCACCCGCGGGGAGATCGTGCGAGCAGCGATGGAGATCGCGGACGCCGACGGTCTCGCGGCGGTGTCGATGCGGGCCGTGGCGAAGCGCCTGGGCGTCGAGGCGATGTCGCTCTACCACCACGTGGCCAACAAGGACGCCATGCTCGACGGGATGGTCGACGCCGTCTTCACCGAGTTCCACACGCCGCGGATCGGCGGCGACTGGGCCGAGGAGATGCGGCAGCGGTCGATCTCGGCACGGGCCGCGCTCAAGCGGCACCCCTGGGCGGTCGGCCTGATGGACTCACGTCGCAATGCCGGCTACGAGACGCTGCGCCACCACGACGCGGTCCTCGGCTGCCTGCGCGAGGCCGGCTTCCCCCTCGCGCTGACCGGGCACGCGTTCGCGGTCCTCGACGCGCACCTCTACGGGTTCCTGGTGCAGGAGCTGAGCCTGGCCTTCGACGGTGAGCAGGACCTGGCCGTCCTGGCCGACATGATCATGTCGAGCCTGCCGGAGGGCCAGCTCCCCTACTTCCGGGAGTTCACCCTCGAGCACGCGCTCCAGCCCGGCTACGCCTTCGGCGCCGAGTTCGAGATCGGTCTCGACCTCATCCTCGACGGTCTGGCCGACCGGCTCGGCCAGAGCCCTCCCGCACGTCGGTGACGACTGCCGGGCCCCGGGTCGCGACCTCGCGAGGCTCCGCCCGCCGTACCTGTCGCGGTCACCGGCACGACCTGACCGCCGAGCTCGACCTCGCCCGCCGGCTTGCGCCACGCCGGTCACGGCAGCGATCCGGCTGATCTGGACGACAGAGCTCGACCCTGGACGGTCAAGCTTCGTCGTCCAGGGTCGAGATTCGTCGGCCGGCCGACGAAGCTCCCCACGGCCCCACCACCCCGCCCACCCGGCAGCCGCCCCGAGGTTTTCCGACTCCCCCGCTCCGGTACCCGACATCAGGCAAAGCCGGCGGCAAACCTGGCCAGCCCGCCGTGCCTGCGCCATGCTCGAAGGGATCCCGCGGCCGCCGCCCCTAC
>JBAWHI010000421.1:0-4218 GCA_049593675.1 Nocardioides sp. | reverse complement strand
GCTCGAGGGCCACGAGCTGCAGGGCGTGCCCTACGGCCACTTCGGCGACGGCTGCGTGCACGTGCGCATCGACTTCGACTTCTCCGACCGCGACACCGACCCCGACGCCGGGCGCCGCCGCTTCCGCGAGTTCCTCACCGCCTGCGCCCACAAGCTCCGCGAGCACGGCGGATCGCTGTCGGGCGAGCACGGCGACGGGCGGGCGCGCTCCGAGCTGCTGTCGGTGATGTACGACGAGGAGTCGCTGCGGCTCTTCGGCGCCGCCAAGGCGGTGTGCGACCCCGACGACCTGCTCAACCCCGGGGTGCTGGTCGACCCCGACCCCTTCGACGCCCACCTGCGTCCCGCGCGCCCGCGCCACGAGCCGCGCACGGTGCTGCGCCTGCTCCACGACGAGGGCTCGCTCGGCACCGCGGTGCACCGCTGCACCGGGGTCGGCAAGTGCGTGGCCCCGCACACCGCGGCGAGCACCGGCGTGATGTGCCCGTCGTGGCAGGCGACCCGCGACGAGAAGGACTCCACCCGCGGCCGCGCCCGGGTGCTGCAGGAGGCCCTCGACGGCGAGCTCGTGCAGGGCCTGGGCGACCCGGCCGTGGCCGAGGCGCTCGACCTGTGCCTGGCCTGCAAGGGCTGCGCCTCCGACTGCCCCACCGGTGTCGACATGGCCACCTACAAGGCCGATGCGCTGCACCAGCGCCACGACGGCGAGGGCGCCACCGAGCGCCGCCCGCGCAGCCACCTGACCCTGGGCCGGCTGCCGATGTGGGCGCGCCTGGCCGCGCCGCTCGCACCGGTCGTCAACAAGAGCCTCAAGGCGCGTCCGCTGGCGCGCCTGGCCAAGGCCACCGCGGGCATCGACCAGCGCCGATCCATCCCAGGCTTCGCGCCCCGCACCCTGCGCAGGTCGGCGCGGACCGCCCGGGTGGGGGCCGCCGAGACGCCCGACGTGTGGGTCTGGGCCGACTCGTTCACCGACCACTTCCTGCCCGGCTCGGGCCACGCCGCGATCGAGGTGCTCGAGGCCGCCGGCCTGCGGGTGCGTGTCATCGACGAGGACGCCTGCTGCGGGCTGACCTGGATCACCACCGGCCAGCTCACCAAGGCCCGGGCGATCGCGGCGCGCACCGCCGCGACGCTGGCGGCGTACGTCGCCACCGGCACGCCGGTCGTCGGGCTCGAGCCGTCGTGCCTGGCGACCCTGCGCAGCGACCTGGTCGAGCTCAGCGACGACCCCCGCGCGCAGCAGGTGGCCGACGGGGTGCTCACCTTCGCCGAGCTCGCCACCCGCCTCGACCTGCCGCTGCCCGACCTCACCGGGGTGCAGGTCGTCGCCCAGCCGCACTGCCACCAGCACGCCGTGCTCGGCTGGGACGCCGACCAGGCACTGCTCGAGCGCGCCGGGGCCACCGTCACCAAGGTCGCGGGCTGCTGCGGGCTGGCCGGCAACTTCGGCATGGAGAAGGGCCACTACGAGGTGTCCGTCGCCGTCGCCGAGACCCATCTGCTGCCCGCCGTACGTGCCCACCGCGACGCGGTCGTGCTCGCGGACGGGATGTCGTGCCGGGTCCAGCTCGACGACCTCGACGGGACGCCCACGATGCACCTCGCCGAGCTGCTGGCTTCTAGACTCGAACGGTGAACCCCCGGCACCGCAGGCTCATCATCCCTCTCGCGCTGGTGGCCCTGCTCGTCATCGTCGTGATCGCGGCGGTGGTGTAGCCATGGCCGAGCCGCTGCTGCGCGAGCTGAACCGCCTGCGCGCACTGATCCTGGACCCCGAGGCGCTGGTCAAGGCCGTCGCCTCCGGGCGGCAGAAGGGCGAGCAGCCGACCTGGCGGCGCGCCGAGCTGCGCTACGTCGACCTCAAGGCCGGTCGGCACCTGCAGGTCACGACCTACGACGACACCCAGGCGTTCACCGCCAACCACGCGATGTCGCCGTCCGACGGCTCGAGTGCCGCCCGGGACGCGGTGGACGAGCTGCTCGACCAGCCGTTCGCGAGCTGGCACGTCGACACCACCACGCAGAGCCACCAGCTGCGGGTCACCAAGAAGCTCGAAGCGGTCGTGCACACGACCGACCGCGCCGAGGAGGTCGAGGTCGAGCGCGGTCACGACCGCGACAAGCAGCGGCTGCTGCCCGAGGACGACCCGGTGTTCGTCGAGCTCGGGATCTCCGACTCGTCGGGGAAGCTCAAGCCGAGCCGGCAGGCGAAGTACCGCCAGGTCGAGGAGTTCCTGCGGCTGCTCGACTCCTCCATCACCGACGCGCTCTCGAGTGGCAAGCTGCGCAAGCCGACCGAGGCCGATCCGCTGCGGATCGCCGACCTCGGCTGCGGCAACGCGTACCTCACCTTCGCGGCGCAGCGCTACCTCGCGGGTGTTCGTCGGCTTCCGGTGCAGCTGACCGGCGTCGACGTCAAGGAGCAGTCCCGCGAGCACAACAGCGCCGTGGCCGCGCGGCTCGGCATCGACGCCGACTTCGTGGTCGGCACGATCGGCGGAGTGGCCCTCGACCCAGCGCCCGAGGTGGTCCTCGCCCTGCACGCCTGCGACACCGCCACCGACGAGGCGCTGGCCCAGGCCGTCCACTGGGGCGCGCAGCTGGTGCTCGCGGCGCCGTGCTGCCACCACGATGTCGCCGCCCAGCTGCGCAAGGTGCCGACACCGGCTCCCTACGCGATGCTCACCCGGCACGGCATCCTCCGCGAGCGGCTCGCCGACACGCTGACCGACGGGCTCCGCGCCTCGCTGATGCGACTGCAGGGCTACCGCGTCGACGTGGTGCAGTTCGTCGAGAGCCAGCACACGCCGCGCAACACCATGCTGCGCGCCGTACGCACGGGATCGCCGGTCAAGGGCGGGTCCGCGCGCAAGGAGTACGACGAGCTGGTCGCCACCTGGGGTCTGCGCCCCCAGCTGGCCGAGCTCCTGTGATCGTCTGATGCTCGACCGGGTCGTCGCCCTGGCGGCGCTCGTGCCGTTCGCGGTCGGCGCCTCGGTCGGTCCGGCCGAGCCGGTGTCGACGGTCGACTTCACCTTCGAGGACCCGGCGATCGTCGAGTCGAGCGGCCTGGTGGTGCGAGACGGGCTGTTCGTCACCGTCAACGACTCCGGGGACAGCGGGCGGATCTTCACCGTCGACGGGTCCGGTGCGACGGTCGGCACGACCGCCTGGTCGCCCGATCCGGTGGACGTCGAAGCGCTCGCGCCCGCCGGACCGGGCGAGGTCTGGGTGGCCGACATCGGCGACAACCCCGGGTCGCGCACCACGATCACCGTGACGCGGGTGCCGTTCGGACCGGGGGACCGGACGGTCGCACCGGCGGCGTACACGCTCGTCTATCCCGACGGCGCTCACGACGCCGAGACGCTGCTCGCGCACCCGGGGACCGGCCGCCTGTTCGTGGTCACCAAGAGTATCTTCGGCGGCACCATGTACGCCGCGCCCCGAGAGCTGTCCGCGACCGAGCCGAACGAGCTCGTCCCGGTCGCGGGCGCGACGGCGGTCGCCACCGACGGGTCGTTCTACCCCGACGGGAAGCGCTATGTGCTGCGCGACTACCGCACGGCGACGGTCTACTCCTACCCCGAGCACGAGCGGCTCTCGTCGTTCCGACTGCCCACCCAGCCCCAGGGCGAGGGCATCGCGGTCGCGGAGGACGGGTCGGTGCACATCAGCACCGAGGGACAGTTCGCGGATGTGCTGCGCCTGGACACCGTGACCGCATGGGGCTGGGTGAGCGCGGCGATCGGGTTTGTGGGCGACGCCGCGCGGCTACTTCTCGGCCATGGTGCGGCTGCGTAGAACCTCCCCCGATCAGCCGGGGTGGACCCGGCGGCGGGCCGGGCGCGGGTTCGTCTACCTCGACTCGTCCGGAGCGCGGCTCGCCGACGAGGACGCTGAGCGCGTGCGAGCCCTCGTGATCCCGCCGGCCTGGACGGACGTCTGGGTGACGCCCTACGAGAACGGGCACCTGCAGGCCGTCGGCACCGATGACGCCGGTCGACGCCAGTACCTCTACCACCCGGACTGGCGGGCCCGGCGGGACGCGGAGAAGTTCGACCGGATGCTGGAGTTCGGCAAGGCGCTCACCCGCGCACGCGAGCTCGTCATCACCGACCTGGGCCGCGAGGGGATGCCGCTCGAGCGCGCCTGTGCCGCGGCGGTGCGGCTGCTCGACCTGGGCTACTTCCGCATCGGCAACGACGTCTACGC
>JBAWHI010000420.1:0-4399 GCA_049593675.1 Nocardioides sp. | reverse complement strand
CCCCCTCGCGCGTCCTCGGGATGATCGAGGAGGTCGAGCGACGCGACGGCGACGCCGCGTCCTACGTCAAGGAGCTGCTCGACAACGGCGAGCGCCTGATGGGCTTCGGGCACCGCGTCTACCGCGCGGAGGACCCCCGGGCCCGGGTGCTGCGGCGTACGGCGCGCGAGCTGGACGCCCCGCGCTACGAGGTCGCCGAGGCGCTGGAGAAGGCCGCGCTCGCCGAGCTGCGCGAGCGACGCCCGGACCGGGTCCTGGAGACCAACGTGGAGTTCTGGGCGGCCATCGTCCTCGACTTCGCCGAGGTCCCGGCCACCATGTTCACCTCGATGTTCACCTGCGCCCGCACCGGCGGCTGGTCCGCGCACATCCTCGAGCAGAAGCGCACAGGCCGGCTGATCCGCCCCTCCGCGGTCTACACCGGACCGGCGAGCCGTCCGGCGAGCGAGGTCGGTGGCTGGAGGGACGAGTGGTCGCAGTGAGCCACACCCACGGCCGCCTCCCGGTCAGCCGACTGCTACCCACCTGATGGTTGGGTGAACCTAGCGGCGCTGGTACCAGCTGGTGCGAGCCTTCGCGCCCGCCTTGCTCAGCGAGACGTGCACGTGGTCCCGGTGCCGCAGGGTCTTCGAGCACTTCTTCCGGGTCTTGCACGACGACGACAGGTAGCGCTCGGCGCGGAACCCCTCCCAGGCCGGATACATCTGGTCGTCCCAGATCACGTAGGCGATGCCCATCCGGCGTGCCAGCGCATCACGGTTGCCGCGCTTGTCGGTCGCGAAGATCCGCTGCAGGAAGGCCCGCGCGCGCTTGCGGTCGGCTCGCTTGGTGGCATCGACCGACCAGTCGAAGGCACGCCCGGTCTGGTGGTCGGAGGTGGGCCCGTCCTTCGGCCTGCAGGCCCGGCCGGTGCCGACGTAGCCGCCGCCGTGGCGGCGAGCGACCCAGCGACTGAGCTCGCGGGTGCCGGCGTACGGCTTCGGGTGGCACTTGCGGGACGGGTCGTAGGACGCATAGTCCTCGATCGGCCGCGCCGCGCTGGCGAGCGCGGCGCCCGCGGGGGCGAGGCCGACGGTCACGGAGACGGTCAGGGACGCAGCGAGGAGGGTGACGAGGAGACCCGAGAAGAGACGCACGGTCGACCACCCTAGGTCGAGACCGCCGGCCGTGTCGTCCTGTGCAGGTAGGCCACGCCGCGGGGCGAGAGCTCGTAGCCGACCTCGAAGCTGCGGGTGAGACCGAGGTTCTTGAGCTTGCGGACGTCGATCTTGAACGGGTCTCGCTCGCGGCCCAGCTCCTCGGCCAGGTCGGGTGCCCGCGTGTGCGGGCGGCGCCGGATGATCTCGAGGGTCGCGCTCGTCCACGGTCCGTGGCTGCTCGCACGGTCCAGGCGGTCGAGCCGCGCGTCGATCTCGGCGACGTCCTCGTCCGAGAGGTCGGCGCTCTCCCGCAGCGCGACCCTCGGGTCCGGCCCCGCCCATGCCAGCCGCACCCGGTACGTCGGCAGGTCGCCTGCGACCTTGTCGAGCTGGCGGCGCAGCCGGGCCACGTCGGACCAGCCCGCCTGCTTGGCCTCGGCACCGGTGATGGCCTCCGGGTCGACCACGTCGACCGCCTCGACCCGCACCACCCCGGCGACGGTCCGGAACTCGGCGCCCGGTCGCACGTCCTGGGAGCGCCAGCGCCGGAACGCCAGCGTCACCGATCCGTCGGCGACCCCCTGGGCGGCCTGGGGTGGCAGCAGCACGACCACAGCCTAGATCGCCGACCCGGACGACGGCCTAGGGTCGAGGGATGAACTCTCGGGACAGCTCACTGTGGGACGTCGAGGCGGAGGCCTTCGACGAGGAACCCGACCATGGCCTCCGTGATCTCGACGTGCGGGCGGCCTGGCGCCGGCTGCTCGCCTCCGTGATCCCACCCGGCCCCTCCCGCATCGCCGACCTGGGATGCGGCACCGGCTCCCTGTCGCTGCTGCTCGTGGAGGAGGGGCACCGGGTCGACGGCGTCGACTTCTCCCCCGAGATGGTCCGCCGCGCCAACGCGAAGGCCGGCTCGTTCCCCGGGACCAGCTTCGCCCTCGGCGACGCCGCCGCGCCCGACCTGCCGCCCGCGGCGTACGACGTGGTGCTGTGCCGGCACGTGCTCTGGGCGCTGCCCTCGCCGGCGGAGGCGCTGGCCCGGTGGGTCGAGCTGCTCACACCCGAGGGGCGGCTGGTGCTGGTCGAGGGCAACTGGTCGACCGGCGCCGGACTCACCGCGGAGCAGACGGTCTCGCTCGTCGAGGAGGCCGGGCTCGCACCGACGTTGCGGCCGTTGCCGGAGTCGGAGTACTGGGGGAAGCAGATCGAGGACGAGCGCTACCTGGTCGTCGGCAGACGGCGGGCGTAGCACCGCGACAGCGGGGCGTCGCGGTAGTAGCCGAACGACGCGATCGGCTCGTAGCCACTGGACTCGTAGAGCGCGATGGCCTCCGGCTGCCGGAGGCCGGTCTCGAGGATCGTCACGTCAGCGCCCTGCTCAGCGGCGCTCGCCTCGAGGTGGGCAAGCATCCGCCGGGCGAGGCCGACGCCGCGGGCACGAGGTGCGACATACATGCGCTTGATCTCGGCGGTGCGCGCACTGCCGAGCGCCTCGACCGCTGAACGGCGCCAGGCGCCGGTCGCGACCGGCTCGCCGGCGTACCCGACGAAGAAGCTGCCGTCGGGCGGCTCGAACATCAGCGGGTCGAGCGGGGTGTCGTCGCGGCCGCCGTAGCGCACGACGTACTCGGCCTGGACCTCCTCGATCAGCCGCAGTGCGTCGACGTGGCCGTAGCCGACCCGGCGGATCTCGAGGTCACCCAACGGCTGCACCGCAGGAGTCGCAGAACCGTGCCGAGACCGACACGGGCCGGCCGCAGGCGGAGCAGTAGCGGCCTCCGCCGCGGGTCGCGGAGCCCTGCTCGATGGTGACCCGGTAGCCGCCGTTCCTGCTCATCACCGCGGAGCGGGTGAAGGCGATGATCCCGAAGCCGATCACCATCGCGAAGCCCCCGGCAGCGAACAGCATCAGGTTCCCGCTCTCGTCGCCGCTGCCGAGGTCGTCCGACGCCGAGGCGAAGCCCACGAACCCGGCGACCACGCACGCAAGGCCTCCGAGGAGGATCACCGCGCCCAGGATCAGCTGGATGGTCTGCATCGGCGTGCGGCTGCTCATGATGTGTCGTCCCCGCGAGAGAAGTGGTGGTGGCTGACAGAATAGGGAACCGTGACCGACGCCCCGCAGATCCCCCGCGAGCTCCTCCCCGCTGACGGCCGGTTCGGCGCCGGCCCGTCGAAGATCCAGACCTCTCACCTGGACGCGCTTGCCGCGACCGGCTCCTCGCTGATGGGGACCTCGCACCGCCAGGCCCCGGTTCGCGACCTCGTCGGCCGGGTGCGGTCGGGCCTGGCCGACCTGTTCTCACTCCCGGAGGGCTACGAGGTGGTGCTCGGGAACGGCGGCGCGACGGCGTTCTGGGACGTCGCGACCCACGGGCTGATCTCGGAGCGGAGCCAGCACCTGTCGTTCGGGGAGTTCTCCTCGAAGTTCGCGGCGGCGGCGTCGGCGGCACCCTGGCTCGCCGATCCGTCGGTGATCAAGGCCGAGCCGGGGTCGGCGCCGGTCGCGGTCGCCGAGGACGGCATCGACGCCTACGCATGGGCGCACAACGAGACCTCGACCGCGGTGATGGCGCCGGTGGCACGCCCGAGCGGCGCCTCGGCCGACTCGCTGGTGCTCATCGACGCGACCTCCGGCGCAGGTGGCCTGCCCGTGGACGTCCTGGAGACCGACGTCTACTACTTCGCCCCACAGAAGAGCTTCGCCTCCGACGGCGGCCTGTGGCTCGCGCTCTTCTCGCCCGCCGCGCTCGACCGGGCCGAGGCGATCGCGGCGTCCGAGCGCCACGTGCCGGCGTTCTTCGACCTGCCGACGGCGATCTCGAACTCCCGGCTCAACCAGACCTACAACACCCCCTCGGTCGCCACCCTCTTCCTGATGGCCGAGCAGTTGGACTGGATGAACGCCTCCGGCGGTCTGGACGCGATGGTCGCGCGGACCACCTCGTCGTCGGACACCCTCTACTCCTGGGCGGAGAAGTCCCCGCACGCCTTCCCCTACGTCACCGAGCCCGCCGACCGCTCCCTCGTGATCGGCACCATCGACTTCGAGGACGGCATCGACGCCTCCCGCATCGCCGCGATCCTGCGCGCCAACGCAGTCGTCGACACCGAGCCCTATCGCAAGCTCGGTCGCAACCAGCTCCGCATCGCCATGTACCCCGCCGTCGACCCCGCCGACGTCGAGGCCCTGACCGCCTGCATCGACTGGGTCATCGACCGCCTCTGACCCACCGCTGGTCGAGCAGCGAAGGCGC
>JBAWHI010000419.1:0-1547 GCA_049593675.1 Nocardioides sp. | reverse complement strand
CCTGCTCGACCGCGCCGAGGCGACGCGGGTGCTGCGCGGCAGCAGGACCGTCGGCGCCACCTACACCCCGGACTGCGCCGCGATCCACCCGGCTCGTCTGGTCCGCGGGCTCGCCGAGGTGGTCGAGCGCCGCGGGGTCCGCATCCACGAGCGCACCCGCGTGCGAGCGATCCGACCCGGCCTGGTGCACACCGACGCCGGCGACGTCCGGGCCGGCACCGTGGTGCGCGCGACCGAGGGCTACACGGCGACGCTGAAGGGCGAGGCCCGCACCCTGATCCCGGTCTACTCCCTGATGATCGCGACCGAGCCGCTGTCCGGGTCGACCTGGGCCGAGATCGGCCTCGCCCGCCGCGAGACGTTCAGCGACCACCGCCACCTCGTCATCTACGGACAGCGGACCGCCGACGACCGACTCGTCTTCGGCGGTCGCGGCGCGCCGTACCACTTCGGGTCGAGGATCCGGCCCGAGTTCGACCGGGACCAGCGGGTCTTCGCGCAGCTGTACGCCACCCTGGTCGACCTGTTCCCGATGCTCGCAGGCACCCGGGTGACGCACGCCTGGGGTGGGGCGCTCGGCATCCCCCGCGACTGGTGCGCGTCGGTCGGGCTGGACCGTGAGACCGGTCTGGCCTGGGCCGGGGGGTACGTCGGGGACGGGGTGAGCACGACCAACCTGGCCGGTCGCACCCTGCGCGACCTGATCCTCGAACGGGACACCGAGCTCACCGCACTGCCCTGGGTCGGGCACCGGTCGCCGCGGTGGGAGCCGGAGCCACTGCGCTGGCTGGGCATCAACACCGGCCTGCGCGCGATGACGCTGGCCGACGCCGAGGAGGCCGCCACACGCCTGCCGAGCGTGGTGGCCAAGGCTGTCTCCCCGCTCCTCGGATGAGGCGTGTGCTGGGATGAGGGCGTGAACAAGCGCGCGCTCGTCCGACGCCCCGGCCCCCGTCTCGCCGACGGTCTCCTCACCCACCTCGAGCGCACGCCGGTCGACCTCGACCTCGCCCAGCGCCAGTGGGAGGGGTACGTCGCCGCGCTGCATGCCGAGGGGTGGGAGACCGTCGAGGTGCCGCCGGCCGACGACTGCCCGGACGCGGTCTTCGTCGAGGACACCGTCGTCGTCCTCGGCGACCTGGCCGTGATCGCGCGCCCCGGCGCCGACGAGCGCAAGCCGGAGACCGCCGCCACCGAGGCGACCCTGCGCGAGGAGGGCTACCGGATCGTGCGGATCGAGGCACCCGGCACCCTGGACGGTGGCGACGTGCTCAAGCACGCCGGCACGGTCTGGGTCGGTCTGGGCGGACGCACCAACGTCGCCGCGCTCGACCAGCTCGCGGCCCATCTCACTCCCCAGGGCGCCCGCGTGGTCGGCGTACCCGTCGAGAAGGTGCTGCACCTCAAGTCGGCGGTCACGGCTCTCCCCGACGGCACCGTGGTCGGCTTCGAGCCGCTGGTCGACGACCCGACCCGCTGGCCGTCCTTCCTCCCCGTGCCGGAGGAGGGTGGCGCCCACGTCGTGGTCCTCGACGACTCCACCGTGC
>JBAWHI010000418.1:0-5395 GCA_049593675.1 Nocardioides sp. | reverse complement strand
TGCCCTGGCCGTCGGCAAGCTGTCGGAGCACCGGGTGCTCCGGCTTCCCAGCTGGATGGTCGTGGAGTTCTTCCGCGCCGTCCCCCTGTTGCTGCTGATCATCTTCCTGTTCCTCGGACCGGTGCGGTTGTCGTCCTACTGGTCGGTGGTCATCGGACTGACCCTCTACAACGGGGCAGTGCTCGCCGAGATCTTCCGCGCCGGCATCCAGGCGGTGCCGAGGGGGCAGGTCGAGGCGGCCTACGCGCTCGGGCTGCGCAAGACCCAGGTGATGGTTCAGATCCAGCTGCCGCAGGCGATCAAGATCATGATCCCGGCGATCATCAGCCAGTGCGTGGTGGCCCTGAAGGACACCAGCCTGGGCTACTACGTCCTCGCTCCCGGTCTGACCACGGTCGGTCGCCAGATCTGGACGGAGTTCTCCAACCAGTTCCAGACGCTGGTCGTCATCGCCGGGATCTACATCGCCTGCAACCTGGTCCTCTCGGCGCTGGCGATGTGGGCCCAACGGCGGCTCGTCGGCGAGAAGAAGCCGATCGCTCAGGCCGCCGACCCCGGCGCCGACCTCAGCTGACCCGCGGCGTCACCCAGAGCCGGATGACGCCCTCGATCACCACGGTCCCGTCGTCGCGGACGCCGCGCACGCGGACCGGGAGGTCGGGGTCGTCGGACGTCCACTGCTCCGGGTCGGTCTCGGCGATGCAGGTGATGTCGCTGGTCGCCTTGGCGGTGTAGGCGACCGCCATCCCCTTCGGGATCCAGCGCTTGCCGGCGGGGATGCTCGCCTCGGCGAGAGCCCCCATCGCGGCCTCGAGCCCGTTGCACAGGGCGATGGCGTGGACGGTCCTGAGGTGGTTGTGCACGCCGCGCCGCTTCGGGACCACCAGCTCGACGTGGTGGGGCTCGAGCACCGTGAACCGCGGCCGGATCGAGGCGAAGTACGGCGCCTTCTGCGCGAAGAGCATCGAGAAGATCCGATGCCCGAACGGCAGCGTCGCGGACTTGTTCCAGAGGGCGAGGACCTGACTCATGCCGGCCACATTACCGCCCGGTAACTTCGGGTCGCACCTCACGCGTGTCGATTCCGGCTGCTAGCGTCACAGACCGTGAATGAGAACACGTTCTACTTCCCGGAGCTGGGCTGCTACGGCCTGGCCGGGCACACCTCCTCCCCGCGGGACGTGCTCGACGAGGCCCGGCTCGCGGAGCGGCTCGGCATCGGCTCGGTCTTCCTCTCCGAGCGGTTCAACGTCAAGGACGCCGCGGTGCTCGCCGGAGCCGTCGGCGCCGCGACCGAGCAGATCGGCATCGCGACCGCAGCCACCAACCACAACACCCGGCACCCGATGGTCACGGCGACCCTGGCGACCACGATGCACCGGCTCACCGGCGGGCGCTACGCCCTGGGTCTGGGTCGCGGGTTCGGGCTGCTCTTCGACCTGATGGGGGTCCCGCGCGTGACCGGCGCGCAGATGGAGGACGCGATCGGGATCTACCGCTCGCTGTGGCACGGCGAGGCGGTGGCCGGCCACGAGGGCCCCGCCGGCAGCTATCCCTACCTCTCGCAGGACAGCTCCTTCGACGAGGACATCCCGGTGCTGATGATGGCGATCGGCCCGAAGTCGCTCGAGCTCGCCGGGCGGGTCGCCGACGGCGTCGTCCTGCACACGTTCATCGGCGACGAGGCGCTGGCCCGCTCGGTGGCGACCATCAGGCGCAGCGCCGAGGAGGCCGGTCGCGACCCCGCGTCGGTCCGGGTCTGGGCGGTGCTCGCGACCATCGAGGAGTCCATCGGCGAGGAGGCGCGGCTGCGCAAGCTGGTCGGCCGGCTGGCGACGTACCTCCAGGGGTACGGCGAGGTGCTGGTCGACGCCAACGGGTGGGACCGGGCCGCCCTCGAGCGCTTCCGCACCGACGATCTCGTCGTCGGCTACCCCGGCGCCTTCGACGCGATCGGCACCGTCGAGGAGCTCACCCACCTGCGCGACGACGTGCTGCCGGCCGAGTGGCTGGCGGCCTCGGCCACCGGGTCGCCCGCTGCCTGCGCGGCCCGGATCCAGGACCAGCTCGATGCGGGCGCGGACAGCGTGATCCTGCACGGGGCCACACCCACCGAGCTCGCCCCGGTCGTCGAGGCCTGGGCGACGATCCGGCCCGACGGACTGGACACTCTCCCCCGCAACCCAGGATGGATGTCATGAACCTCGAAGGACTCACCACCGCCTGGCTCACCGAGGTCCTCGGCGAGGAGGTCGACGAGATCGCGATCGAGCAGGTCGGCACCGGACAGATCGGCACCTGCTTCCGGGTCCGCCTCGCAGGTGCGGGCTCCACCGACACCGTGCTCGTGAAGCTGCCGCCTCCCGACACCGCTGCGCGCGACATGATGGCGGGCGTCTACCGCGCCGAGGTGCGCTTCTACCAGGAGGTCGCGGCCACCGTGGCGGTGCGGGTCCCGGCCTGTCACCACGCGGAGATCGCCGACGACTCGGGCGACTTCGTGATCGTGCTCGAGGATCTCGCCCCGCGCGAGCAGGGCGACCAGATCGCCGGCTGCAATGCCGCCCAGGCGCGCGACGCGGTGGTGAACCTGGCCGGACTGCACGGCCCGCGCTGGTGCGACCCGACGCTCGCCGACGTGGACACGCTCTCGGTCAACGGGCCCGAGGACATCGAGCTGATGCTCCAGATGTGGGACCCGACGATCCAGCTCTTCCTCGACGGTCTCGGCGACCTGATCGCACCCGAGGACGCGGCCACCCTGCGCGCCTGTGGCGACGTCATCGAGCGGTGGCTGCTCGGCCGTTCGGAGCGCTTCGCGCCGGTGCACGGCGACTACCGGCTCGACAACCTGATGTTCCCGACCGACGGCGGGCCCGACGTGGTCGCGGTCGACTGGCAGACGCTGAGCCTGGCCCTCCCGGCCCGCGACCTGGCCTACTTCACCGGCACCAGCCTCACCGTCGAGGACCGGCGGGCCCACGAGCGCGAGCTGGTGGCGGCCTACCACGAGGCGCTGCTGTCGTACGGCGTCCTCGACTACTCACGCGAGCAGTGCTGGGACGACTACGTCTTCGCCATGATCCAGGGTCCGCTCGTGGCGGCGTTCGGCTGCGCCTACGGCACCCGCACCGAGCGCGGCGACCGGATGTTCGCCACCATGATCGCCCGCTCGTGCACCGCCATGCGCGACCTCGGGACGCTGGACCTCGTCCGCGGCTGATCGCTGCCCCGGGCCGGTCCGTCCATCTCGGAGGCGGGTCGAGGTGGGTTCGGGGTGATTGGCGATTCGGGTCCGCGGCGGCCCGGTGGCTGAGTACCCTCCTTGGACCATCCCGCGGCGCGTGCCGCGGAACCCGGGGAGGGATCTTCTGTGAGGCGCGTCATCTCGTCTGTCAGTGCACTTGCCGTCGTGGCCGTGCTTCCGTTCGTCACGGTCGGGCAGGCCGCTGCTGCCGAGCCGACCCTGGAGGCTCCTCCGCAAGCGACCGCGGAGGCGAAGAAGCTCGACAACCGGACCCACCCGCTGGCCGCGCAGCAGGTGGCGTTGCGCCACGCGGCGATCGACCAGCTCGTCAGCGGTGAAGCCG
The DNA here is from genome assembly GCA_049593675.1 of Nocardioides sp. Classification (GTDB taxonomy): domain Bacteria; phylum Actinomycetota; class Actinomycetes; order Propionibacteriales; family Nocardioidaceae; genus Nocardioides. Next base: position 1,805 of record JBAWHI010000418.1, on the reverse strand, counting down.
CCCTGAAGGGCAAGGGCCGAGCCCGGACGATCCAGATGACCGACGGGACGAGGGTGGACTACCCGGCCTCGCAGCACGCCAACCTGCTGACCTTCCTGGTGGAGTTCGGCGAGGACGACCCCGCCGACCTCGCCGACCCCGACTTCCCGGCCGCGGGCCCGAGCCACAACGAGATCCCGGAGCCCGGCGACGACGACAACGTCAACTACTGGAAGCCGGACTTCAACCGCGGCCACTACCTCGACATGTTCTTCAACGGCATGGCCGAGCAGGACGGCGAGTCGTTCAAGGACCTCTACGCCGAGATGTCCAGCGGTCGCTTCGATCTCACGGGCGACGTCTCCGACTGGGTGACCGTGCCCCACGCCGGGGCCTACTACTCCGACGCGGAGGGCTACGAGAACCAGCCGGAGATGACCGCGTTCATCGGCGACAGCGCGAACGCGTGGTACGACGCCGCTCTCGAGGACATGTCGGACGCCGAGGTCAAGGACTACCTCGCCGACTTCGACGTGTGGGACCGCTACGACATGGACGGCGACGGCGACTACCACGAGCCTGACGGCTACATCGACCACTTCCAGGCCGTGCACGCAGGTCCCGGCGAGGAGGCCGGAGCCGCGCCCTGGACCATCTGGTCGCACCGCTGGGCGGCCAACATCGACGGCTTCGGCGAGGACGGACCCGCCGAGGGCTCGTGCGACGCGTGCTACCCCGCGGGCGGCGTCGAGATCGGTGACACCGGCTACTTCATCTACGACTACACGACCGAGCCGGAGGACGGCGGCCTCGGCGTCTTCGCCCACGAGTTCGCCCACGACCTCGGCCTCCCGGACTACTACGACACCAACGGAGGCGACAACGGCAACGGCTTCTGGACGCTGATGGACTCCGGCTCGTGGCTGGGCCACGGCGACGGCAGCATCGGCTCCTCCGCCGGCCACATGGGACCGACCGAGAAGCTCTTCCTCGGCTGGTACGGCGCCCAGGCCAGGGACGGCTTCGAGGACCTCGCGGTCGTCGACGGGCTCGCCGACGATCCCACCGAGGTCACCCTGGGACCGTCGTACCACGCGACGGACCGCAAGCAGGCCGTCCTGGTCACCCTGCCCGACGGCAACGAGTCCGCCGAGGGGCCGCTCAGCGGCGACTACCTCTACTCGGGCACCCGGGACGGGACCAGCGTCACCGCCACCAGCCCGACGATCTCCCTGCCGGAGGGCTCGCCGGAGCTGTCCGCGCGTGTCGCCTACAGCATCGAGCAGGACTACGACTTCGCCTACCTGCAGGTCTCCGACGACGATGGCGCGACCTGGACGAGCGTCACGACCAGCGAGTCGGGCTCCGGCACCGGCATCACCGGGAACCAGCCGACGTTCACGGACCTGACGGCCGACCTGAGCGGGTACGCCGGTGAGGACGTCCTGCTGCGCTGGGCCTATGTCACCGACGGCAACACCCACGGCGTCGGCCTCCTGGTCCAGAGCCTCTCGGTCGGTGACTACTCGACGGCCTTCGGCGCGACCAACGACTGGGCTCTCGACGGGTTCTTCTCCGTCGTCGACGGCGCGTACGACCTCACCTTCGCCCAGTCCTACCTGGCCGAGAACCGCACCTTCGACGGCTACGACGTCACCCTCGGCGAAGGCCCGTACAACTTCGGCTCCCCGTACACCGCGCCCAACAAGGTGGACCACTTCTCCTACGAGGACGGTCTGCTGATCTGGTACTCGAACGGGAAGTACGGCGACAACAACAGCAGCGAGCACCCGGGCGGTGGCGCCAACCTGCCCGTCGACGCCAAC